>DASUFX010000259.1:0-11365 GCA_036274355.1 Kofleriaceae bacterium
CGTTCGCGCACCGCCGCGAGAAATCGCAGGTCGCCGTCGAAGAATTGCTTGTCGGTGAGCACCGAAATCGCGGCGGCACCGGCGCTCGCGTAGTCAGCGCCGATTTCGGCCGGATCCGCGTCGGCACGAATCGGCCCCGCCGACGGCGAAGCGCGCTTGATCTCGGCGAGCACGCGAATCGGCTCGCCCGCCGGTCGGCGGAGCGCCGCTTCCAGTCCACGCGTCGGTTCGGCAGCACGCGCGACGATATCCAGCTCCTCGAACGCGCGTGCACGACGCGCGGCCGCGACCTCCTCGCGCTTCACGGCGAGGATCTTGTCGAGAATGCTCACTCGACCCCCACGAACGCGCTGGGCTCGAGCGCGCGCAGCGCCGCCCAGTCGCCTTCGGTGGCCTGGCTGAGCTCGCGCCATTTGTGGAGCACGAGGCGCGCGGTTCCGTTCTTCACGGTGGCCGCCGCGCGCAGATACTGATCCGGCAAACGCGCGAGGTCGAGCTCACCCGGTTCGAGCAGCTCGAGGCCGAGTGCGGCTGTCATCGCGGCCGCGCGCAAGGCCGCCTCGTACCGCTCGCCGCGGCCGACCTCATGGCCGGCGAGTACTCTGCGCAGCACGCCGGCATTGTGCGCGGCATCGCCGCCCGCGAGGCCCGCAGGGTCCAGCTCGTCGACGCCGAACGTGCGCGGTGTAAACGACAGCGCCTGCACACTGCCTTCGCTCGCCTCCCAGAGCGCGACGTGGGTCTCACCGCGCACCGCGATCTCGTCGATTCCACCCGCGCCGTGAACGACGGCAGCGCGGCGCAAGCCGAGCGCGCCGAGCGCGGCCGCCATGTGCTCGCACCAGCGCCGATCGTAGACACCGATCACTTGATGCTTCACGTTCGCCGGATTCGTCAGCGGCCCGAGCAGGTTGAAGATCGTGCGCGTGCCGAGCTCGCGACGCGGGCCACCGACGTGACGCGTGGCCGCGTGAAAGCGCGGCGCGAACGCGAAGCCGATGCCGGCCATCGCCATGCAGCGCTCGACGATTGCGGGCTCGACATCGGCGGTTACCCCGAGCGCCTCGAGCACGTCGGCCGAGCCACACTTCGACGATAGCGCGCGATTGCCGTGCTTCGCGACCGTGCCGCCGCACGCTGCGATCAGGATCGCTGCGAGCGTCGAGACATTGATCGTACCGGCGCCATCGCCGCCGGTACCGCACGTGTCGATCGCGTGCTCCGGATGCGGGCACGTCAGTGGCGTCGCGCGACTGCGCATTGCAGCCGCAGCGCCGACGAGCTCCTCGACCGCCTCGCCTTTCGCACGCAGTGCGATCAAGAAACCGCCGATCTGCGCGGCGGTCGCCTGTCCGTCCATGATCTGGCCGACGACCTCGGCCATCTCGGCGCGCGACAGATCCTGCTTATCGAGCGCACGACCGATCGCGCGAACGATAGCGACCGTCATGACCGCGCTCGCGCGAGGAAGTTCGCGAGCAGCGACTTACCCGCCGACGTCATGATCGATTCGGGATGGAACTGCACGCCTTCGACGAAGTGCTGCTTGTGGCGCACGCCCATGATCTCGTCCTCCCACGTCTTCGCCGTGATCTCGAGCGCATCGGGCATCGACTCGGGCGCGATGACGAGCGAGTGGTAGCGGGTCGCGACAAACGGATTCTCGACGCCGACGAACAGGCCCTTCTCGTCGTGGAAGATCTTCGACGTCTTGCCGTGCATGATGCGCGGCGCGCGCACGATGCGGCCGCCGAACACCTGGCCGATGCACTGGTGGCCGAGGCAGACGCCGAGGATCGGAATCTGCCCGGCGTACATGCGGATGACGTCCATCGAGATGCCGGCTTCGTTCGGCGTGCACGGGCCCGGCGAGATCACGATCGCATCCGGCTTGCGCGCGCCGACGGCCTCGACGCTGATCGCATCGTTGCGCTCGACCTGAACCTTCGCGTCCAGCTCGCCCAGGTACTGCGCGAGGTTGTACGTGAACGAGTCGTAGTTATCGATCAGGAGGAGGTTCACAGGCCCTCCCTTGCAGTGCGCGCCATCGCTACCGCGCGCAGCACCGCGCGCGCCTTGTTGACCGTCTCCTGGTACTCGAGCTCGGGCACCGAATCCGCAACGAGGCCGGCGCCGGCTTGCACGTAGATCGTATCGCCGTGACTGACCAGCGTGCGAATCGCGATCGCGAGATCGAGGTTACCGTTGTAACTGACGTAGCCGACGGCACCGCCGTAAATGCCGCGTTGATGCGGTTCGAGCTCGTCGATGATCTCCATGGCGCGAATCTTTGGAGCGCCCGACAGCGTGCCCGCCGGGAACGCAGCACGTAGCACGTCGAGCCAGGTCTTGCCTTGCGCGAGCGTGCCGACAACGTGCGACGTCATGTGCATGACGTGCGAATAGCGCTCGATGACCATCTGCTCTGCGACATGCACCGAGCCGACTTCGGCTACGCGGCCGACATCGTTGCGGCCGAGGTCGATCAGCATCAAGTGCTCAGCGCATTCCTTTGGATCCTCGCGCAGCTCGAGCGCGAGCCGCTCATCTTCGACAGCGGTGATGCCGCGAGGCCGGGTGCCCGCAATCGGTCGCACCTCGACGCGCCCTTCCGACAGCCGCACGAGCGTCTCGGGCGACGCGCCGGTGACGCACGCCTCGGGAAACTGGAGGTGGAACATGTACGGCGACGGATTGATCACGCGTAGCGCGCGATAGACGTCGAGCGCGCGAGCACCCTGCGCGGGCTCGCTGAACCGTTGCGACAGCACGACCTGGAACGCGTCGCCCGCGAGGATGTACTCCTTCACGCGATCGACTGCGCCGACGAAGTCGTCGTGGGTAAACGACGACGGCGGCGTCACCACCGAGCCGCGCTCGCCGAACCGCGGTGGCTCGAGCTCGGGCAGCGGCCGGCGCGGCTCGCGCAGCTTTGCGATGATCGCGTCGATGCGCGCGCACGCGCGGTCGTATGCCGCTTCCGCTTTCTCCGGCCGCGTCACATACGGCGTCGCGACGACCTTCATCGTCTGGCGCAGGTTGTCGAAAATCAGCAGCGTGTCGGTGATGACCATCGCGAGCGCGGGAATCTCGAGCCCCGGCCGCGCACGCGCCGGCAGGTCCTCGAACGCACGCACGCAGTCGTACGACAGCCAGCCGACCGCGCCGCCCCAGAACCGCGGGAGCCCCGGCACTTCGATCGGACGCATCTCGCGCAGCACTTCGTCGAGCGCAGCGGTTGGATCCGCGGTCTGCCATTCGGCGCTGCTGTTCGGGCCGCCACCGTCGACGTCAAACCAGGTCACGGTCGCGGTGCCCGCAGACCAGCGCACGAGCGCGCGCGGCGACACACCGACGAACGAGTACGCCGCCCACGTCGCGCCGCCGACGACCGACTCGAGCAGAAACGAGTGCTCGCCGGCGCCGAGCGCCGCGTACGCCGACACCGGCGTGTCGCCGTCGGCGAGCAGCTCGCGATAGACGGGGATCAGGTTTCCGCGTGCGGCTGCCGCGACAAAGTCCTCGCGGCTCGGGGTGTACATGGGAACGCTGGTTATATCGCGTTCGCAGTGAGTGCGCGTGCCGCGTTCTGCGGCGATCGCGCACGGATATCGCGGTGAATCGCGTGCGGTTTCTGAGTAGCTCGGAAGGCGCTTCCGGCGGTCCGGCGCCGGTTCGGCGGCGAGGCGGTTCGGCGACGAGGCGGTTCGGCGGCGAGGCGGTTCGGCGGTGCGGCGGCAGTTCGGCGGCGGTCGCGGCGGTTCGGCGGCGAGGCGGTTCGGCGGCGAGGCGGTTCGGCGTCGGCGCGGCGATCGCGGCGCTTCAGCGCTTCGGGGGTGGCGCGGCGCTTCGGGGGGGTCGGCGGCGGCGCATCGGCGATGCCACGGATGGCATCAGAGCCAGGCGCGGAAATTCCGAGCCGGCACTCCCGTCGAGATCTCGCGTTGTTTTGAACATGTTCAGTTTTGGCATTGACGATCAGCGTTCGACTGACTATTTATTTGAACGTGTTCAAAACACAGTTGTGACCCACCTGAACCGGAGACCCGCCCATGACGAACCCGCTCTACCTCATCTACCTGCCCTACGCCGCCATCGCGATCACGCTCACCATCTGGCTCGCCCGCACGCTATCTCGGCACGGCGAGCTGTTCCTCGAGTCCGTGTTCCCCGAGCGTCATGACCTCGCTCACGCCGTGAACCAGCTGCTCGTGATCGGCTTCTACCTGGTCAACCTCGGCTGGGCCCTGCTCCTGCTCCGCTCCGATCAGGCCCGCTTCATCGCGAACCCGACCGGCGCGATCGAGCTGCTCGCGACCAAGCTCGGCACCCTGCTCTTGCTGCTCGGCGTCGCGCACATGGCCAACCTGTTCGTGTTCCATCGCATCCGGCAATCCGGCAAGGAGGCGGCGTGACCGCCGACGAGTACGTCGTTTGCCGCGCCCGACGCATGGCCAGCAACGACATCTTTGCGCGCCGCGCGGGCCGCGTCGCGTTCGGCGTCGTAATGATGGCCGGCGTGCCGGCGCTCGTCACGCATGCCCTCGCGTCGCGGCGCTGGGACGAGCCACCGGCGGGCGGCTGGTACGCGTGGCAGATCATCGTCGCGACGTGGTTGCTCGCGATCACGGCCGGGCTCATCGTCCGCGTGGTCGCGCCGCACGTGCGCATGCGCCGTGAAGCTGACGCGCTCCGAGACGCCGCGCTGTGGGTGCCATCCGTCGGCGTCGCGCTGCTCATGCCGCTCACGATCCACATGTTCGCGTTCACCGACGACGCGCGTGAATTCGACGAGTGGGTGCGGCTCAGCCTCGCGATGGTCTCTCACACGCATGTGGCGTTCGCCGTCCTCGTGTACGTGCGCGCTCGCGCGCTGTCCCGCGGCGACGAGCCGACCAGCATTCCGCGCATCTATGTGCTGACCTGCGCGTTCGCATTGTTCCCGTTCGTGATTCCCGTCGTGTATGTCGCGATCACCGGGATCCCCATCGTGCCGCTGCTGCTGTGGATGAAACGCATCGCGCGCCTTGATCGCGAGCACGTCGATGTACCCTTCGCCATCGCACGAGTTGCCTGATGCCGCGCGCCAAGCGAGTCGCCAAACGTCCGGACGAGAAGAAGAGCGAAGCTACCCGTCGCCACTTGCTCGATCGCGCGCTCGTGTTGTTTCGCGAGCGCGGCGTCGACGCGACGACGATGCGCGACATCGCGAAGGCCGCCGGACTCTCGCTCGGCGCCGCGTACTACTACTTCCCGTCGAAGGAAGCGCTCGTGTTCGCGTACTACGAGCAGAACCAGGTCGTGATGGAGGAGCTCGCGGCGTCGGCGACCGGCACGCTGCGCGAGAAGCTCGGTGTTCTGCTCCACGGCAAGCTGCGCTCGATTCACGATCATCGCCACATGCTCGGCACGATCGTGCAGCGGCTGATCGATCCGGGCGATCCGCTGTCGGCGTTCTCGGCGCAGACGCGCGCCGTGCGCGATCGCGCGATCGCGATCCTCGAGAAGCCGCTACGCGACGAGGGAGTTCCGGACGACGTCGCCCGCGTCGGCGCCCACGCGCTGTGGCTGTTCATGCTCGCGATGATGCTCGTTTACATCAAGGACGACAGCCCGAAGCAGAAGCGCACGCACGGCCTCGTCGACGACGCGCTCGACATGCTCGTGCCGATGCTCCCGTTACTTGCGACGCCGATGGGGCACGCGATGGTTAAGCGCGTCGTCGGCGCACTCGATCGCGCGGGCATCGCAGTGGGCTAGTGGTACCTGGGATCTCGATCGGGTATGAACGGGACATGCACCCCGCCCTCGCCAAGACGATCGCCGACGTCGACCCCGAAATTGCGGAACTGATCACCGCCGAAGAGAAGCGCCAGCGCGATTCGGTTCGTCTGATCGCGTCAGAGAATTACGTGTCGGGTGCGGTGCTCGCCGCGACTGGCTCGGTGCTGACGAACAAGTACAGCGAGGGCTATCCGGGTAAGCGCTACTACGAGGGGCAGAAGTATATCGATCGCGTCGAGCAGCTCTGCATCGATCGCGCGAAGGAAGTCTTCGGCGTCGACCACGCGAACCCGCAGCCGTACTCGGGCTCGCCTGCGAACCTCGCCGTCTATTTCGCGTTCCTCAAGCCGGGCGACACCGTGATGGGCATGGGCCTACCGGCCGGCGGCCACCTCACGCACGGCTGGAATGTGTCGATCACCGGCAGCTACTTCCGCAGCGTGCAGTACGGCGTCCGCCGCGACACGCACCGCGTCGACATGGACGAGGTCCGCGAGCTCGCGCGCAAAGAGAAGCCGAAGCTCATGTTCTGTGGCGGCACCGCGATTCCACGCACGATCGATTTCCCGGCGTTCGGTGAGATCGCGAAGGAAGTCGGCGCGCTGCTCTGCGCAGACATCGCGCACATCGCCGGTCTCGTCGCGGCGGGTGCGCATCCGTCACCCGTCGCCGTCGCCGACGTCGTGTCGACAACGACGCACAAGACCCTGCGCGGTCCGCGCGGCGGCATGCTGATGTGCAAGGCGGAGCACGCGAAGGCGATCGATCGCGCGGTGTTCCCCGGGCTGCAGGGCGGCCCGCACAACCACACGACGGCAGGGATCGCGGTCGCGCTCAAGGAAGCGCAGAACGCGGCGTTCAAGACGTACGCGCATCAGATCGTCACGAACGCGAGAGCACTCGCCGCGGCACTCGTCGAGCGCGGCTTCTCGCTCGTCACGGGCGGCACGGACAACCACTTGATCCTCGCCGACCTCACGAGCAAGAACGTGTCCGGCAAGATCGCCGCGAAGGCACTCGACGCCGCTGGCATCGAGCTCAACTACAACAGCGTGCCGTTCGATCCGCGCAAGCCGTTCGACCCGTCTGGCATCCGCATCGGTACGCCCGCGGTCACGAGCCGCGGCATGAAGGAAGCGGAGATGCGGCAGATCGCGGTCTGGATGGATCAGGTCGTCAGCGCGCCGACCGACGCCGGCCTGCACGAGAAGATTGCCGGCGAGGTGCGCGAGCTGTGCACGAAGTTCCCGGCGCCCGGCATCCTCGTCTGAGTGCGAAAGCACGTGACGACCGCCGCACGGGCGGCTTCGTCTTGCTCTACGTCGGCTGGCAGCCTTAGCGCCAATGCCGGTCATTTAGCGCGCCTCTTCGACGAAGATTTGGTCGGTCGCTTCCGATCGTAGTTGCTCATCTTGATCTTCACGGCGCGCGGATAGCTCCGTTGGCGTCGTTCGGGAAGGATGTAGTGGCCTATGTCCTCGCGTAGGTGGCGCAATCGCTCTGGCAAGCGTCCCGCTGATTCCGCGCCCCACCTGCGAAGGGCGCTTTCGATGAAGCGGAGAGCGGCGATGAAGCTCACCCGTGCCGGAGGCACTCCAGCCTCGGCTGCGACGCGCTCCGCCTCGAAGCGGACCAAGTTGTATGCAAGTGCGAGCGCCCAGAGTTCTTGGGCGACTCCCTGTGGGCTCTTGCTGCGCGTGGTTTCCTCGCGCGCGAGCATCACGCGTTTGACCTCGTTGTAGCCAAGCTCGATCTCCCAGCGCTCGTGGTACAGCGCCACGATCTCGTCGGCAGGAAACCGCGTCGGATCGAGCATTGAGGTCAGCAGAAGCTGCGGCTTGAAGCCGCGACGCTGATAGCGAATCGCGCGCATTCGCCAGGTGTCGGGCATCGACGGATCCTTCTTGCGCGCCGCCCGCGACACGGTGAGCTCGACCAGCTCGTCGCCTGTCGCGAACCGCTCGATGCGTGTGCTGACCAAGTCGCTGCGTGCCCGGGTGAGCCAATGGCGCTCGATACCGCCGCGCTCGAGGCCGATAAGGATGCGCGCCGAGAAGAAGCCGCGGTCGACGATCGCGAGCGAGTGATCGGGGATCAGTGGCCACATCTCCTCGGCGAGTACGGTCTCGTGAGTCGTATGTGCCCCAAAGCGCGCGCCGGCGAGCAGATGCGACCGCAGCGACATCAGCGTGACGAGCCGCGCGAGCGGGTAACCGCTCGTGCTGTCCCAGCGCGTGTCTTGCCCACCAAAATGTGCACGATTCTCCCTCGAGTCGGGCACGCGCAGCGTCGTGCCATCGACGCCGTACAGCGCCAGGCCGCGCCAGGCATGCGTACGTGCACTGTCGTGCGCCCATGCCGTCGCCGTGCGCTCGAATATCCAGCGCAGCGGCTCATCGCCGAGCCGAGCACGCGCCTGAACGATCGAACTCGGTGCGACTCGGATGCCTCGGCTCCCCGGCAGCGCTAGGTCCAGCATCGAGACGAGCTCTCGCATCGACTGGTCGCGAAACAGACACATCCCGATGACCAACCAGACGACCTGTTCGGCGGGCAGCCGTCGACGACGAATCGTCGCGGTACCAGTCGCCTCGAGTGCCTCGTCGATCCAATCAGGATCGAGACTCGCAATGAACTTTGGTAAGAGCTCGTCGCTCGGCGGCTTCACGACTCGATCGGCGATACGCGGCACCAACGCATCCTGATCGTCCGGATCGGCCGAAACAAGGCCCCCGGACATCTGCCCGAATTCCGGAGCAACGTCACACGCTTGCCGCTAACCGATCGGCATTGGCCTTAGCGCGCCTTAGCGCTTCTTGCGCTTCGCCTGCTTCGCCGCACGCTTCGTGCTGGCTGGCACCGAGCTCCTCGCGGCGACCGGCTCGCCGAGCATCTCTGCGATGCGATCGAGGATGCGATGCGCAACTTCCGACTTCGGCGCCGATGGCACGTCGACGACGTCGTCCGCGTCGACGAGCTGCACGTGATTCGTGTCGACCGCGAATCCCGCGTTCGGTTCGCTGACATCGTTCGCGACGATCAGGTCGCACTTCTTTTGCTCGAGCTTCTTGCGGGCGTTCTCGATCACATCTTCGGTCTCGGCCGCAAAGCCAACGAGCAGCGGCGTCTTCCCCTTGCGCTGCTTGCCGAGCTCGGCGAGCAAGTCTGGGTTTGCAACCAGCTCGATGCTCGTCTTCGCACCGAGCTCGCCACGCTTGAGCTTCTCCTTCGCTTCGCGCGCCGGGCGATAGTCCGCGACGGCTGCGGTCATCACGATCGCGTCCGCGCCCTTCGACGCATTCCCGAGTGCCCACTGTAACTGCGCCGCGGTCTCGACGTGGTTCGTCGTCACGCCGATCGGCGGCGGCACCGAGCTCGGTCCGAGGATCAACGTGACATCGGCGCCGCGACGCTGCGCTGCGGCCGCGAGTGCGATGCCCATCTTGCCGGAGCTGCGATTGCCGACGAAGCGCACCGGATCGATCGCTTCGTACGTCGGGCCGGCGCTGACGACGAGCTTCTTGCCCGCCAGGTCCTGCCGCGACAGCAGCATCGCCGCGGCCTCGACGATATCGGCCGGCTCGGCGAGCCTGCCCGGCCCGGTCCACCGACACGCGAGGAAGCCTTCGCCAGGGCCGACCACCTTGTACTTCGCGACGTCGACGAGGCGCTGCACGTTCGCGCGCGTGATCGGGTGGTTCCACATGTTGACGTTCATCGACGGCGCCACGAGCACCGGCGCCTTCGTCGCGAGCACCATCGCCGTCACCGCATCGGCCGCTTCGCCGTGCGCGAGCCGCGCGATCACGTTTGCGGTCGCCGGCGCGATGATGACGAGGTCCGCGCGATCCGCGAGCTGGATGTGTCCGATCGTCGCTTCCTCGGTGAGGCTGAACAGATCGGTGAACACCGGGCGACGCGTGAGCGCCTGGAACGTCATCGGCGCGATGAACTTTTGGGCACGTGGCGTCATCGCGACGTGCACCGTCGCGCCGGCCTTGTCGAGCATGCGGACGAGCTCGGCCGCCTTGTACGCCGCAATGCCGCCGCCAACGCCAACGACGATCTGCGCGCCGGTCAGCGCGAACGCGGGATCACGGGGTGCACGGTCAGAACGCGGTCCTTCGAGCATCCCAGGCACTCTACGCGAGCGCGCCAGCCGCAGCTAGCCGATGCGCGTCGCGATGTACTTGAGGTTCGTGTAGTCGTCGATACCGTGGCGCGAGCCTTCGCGGCCGACGCCCGAATGCTTGATGCCGCCGAATGGAGCCTGCGACGTCGACACCAGGCCTTCGTTGATGCCGACCATGCCGGACTCGAGCGCCTCGGCGACGCGCACCTGGCGCGCGCCATCACGCGTGTACGCATACGCGACGAGGCCGTACTCGGTGTCGTTCGCGAGTGCGATCGCGTCAGCTTCGTTCTTTGCGGTGCGGATCGCGACGACCGGGCCGAAGATTTCCTCGCGCCAGAGCTGCATGTCGCTCTTGATGTCGACGAGCACGATCGGCGCGATCAGTCGGGTCTTGCCCGATGGCGCCTCGCCGAGCAGCACGCGCGCGCCCTTCGCGATCGCGTCGTCGACGAGACGTTTGATCTTGGCGACCGCCTTGTCATCGATGACTGGACCGATGTCGATGCCGGCGTCGAGACCGCGACCGACCTTGAGCTTCGCGATCGCGGCGCTGAACTTGGCGGTGAACACCGACGCGATCGGCTGCTCGACGATGAAGCGATTCGCCGCGACACAGCTCTGGCCGGTGTTGCGAAACTTCGCCACCAGCGCGCCAGCGACCGCCGCTTCGGGGTCCGCGTCGCCGAGCACGATGAACGGCGCGTTACCGCCGAGCTCGAGCGAAATGCGCTTGAGATCGTCGGCGGCGGCGCGCATCAGCGAGATGCCGACTGCGGTCGACCCGGTGAAGCTGATCTTCTTGATCTGCGGAGCGCCGAGGAGCTTGGCGCCCACGCGCGCCGCGTCGGAGGACGGGACGACGTTGACGACGCCGGCCGGAATGCCGACCTGCTCGGCGAGCTGCGCGATCGCGAGCGCGCCCAGCGGCGTTTGCTGCGCCGGCTTCGCGACTGCCGTGCAGCCGGCGGCAAGTGCGGCGCCGAGCTTGCGTGTAAGCATCGCGTACGGAAAGTTCCACGGCGTGATCAGCGCGCACGGGCCGACGGGCTCGCGGACGGCCATCAGGCGCTGGCCGACATTACTTGCCGGAATCGTCTCGCCGTACATGCGCTCGGCTTCGCCGGCGAACCACGAGAAGAAGCTCGCTGCATAGCGCACCTCGGCGAGCGATTCTTTGAGCGGCTTGCCGTTCTCACGTGTGCATAGCTCGGCGAGCCGCTGCTCGTCGGCGAGCATGCGCGCAGCGAGCTGCCCGAGCAGCTTGCCGCGCTCGCCACTCGGGCGTCGCCGCCAGTCGGGAAACGCGCGGGCCGCCGCCGCAACCGCAGCGTCGATCAGCGTGTCATCGCAGTCGGCGACCTCGGCGACCACCGTGTCGTCGAACGGATCGCGAACGGCAAACCGGCGGGGGCCACCATGCCAAGCACCATCGATGTAGGCGTCGCG
>DASUFX010000260.1:0-3521 GCA_036274355.1 Kofleriaceae bacterium
AGGGCGTGATCACGCAGAACGTCGATGGCCTGGACACCGCTGCGGGCAGCCGCACGGTGGTCGAGCTGCACGGTGCACTCGCGCGCGTGCGCTGCCTCGCATGCGGCGAGATCACGACGCGTACGTCGCTACAAGATCGACTGCTCGCCGCGAATCCAAACTGGCCGGCACGCGCGCGGATGGCGACGATCGCGCCCGATGGCGACGTCGATTTGCCAGACGAGCTCGTCGCCGGCTTCGCGATCGTCGCCTGCACGAGCTGCAGCGGCGTGCTGATGCCTGACGTCGTGTTCTTCGGCGGCAGCGTGCCCCGCGCGACGCTCGATGCCGCATGGGCCTTGTTCGATCGCGCCGAGCTGCTGCTCGTGATCGGATCGTCGCTCACCGTGTTCTCCGGTTATCGCTTCGTGCGCCGCGCCGCTGAACGCGGCGTGCCGATCGCGATCCTGAATCGCGGTCCGACACGTGGCGACGAGCACGCACAGTTGCGCATCGATGCACGCTGTGGCGATGCGTTACCGCGTCTCGTGCAAGCACTGGCGTGAGCGCGCATACATCGCGTGCTTCGATAGGTGCTCGACGCGCGCGCGCGTGCAGCGACTCGGTTAGGATCCGACGAATGGGAATCCGCAAGCTCCTAGTCATTGCTTCGCTTGGGTTTGCGTTCGCGGCGAAACCCGCGCGCGCAGAGGTCGGCCTCGGCATCTTTGTCGGCGAGCCGACCGGTGTCGACGTCAAGCTCGATCTCGCCCGCCGTTCTGCGCTCGACTTCGTGCTCGGCGTCTACAGCCATTGGGACCACTACAACACCGATGGCGCGTACGGCCACATGACGTACCTCGTGCAACCGATGGTCGGTCACGGCGACAGCGTGCTCGTCCCGCTGCGCCTCGGCATCGGCTTCGCGGTGTTCGACGACTACGATCGCTTCCGCGACGACATCAACGTCGCTGCTCGCGTGCCGTTTGAAGTTGGCCTGCGCTTTCGCCGCACGCCACTCGAGATCTATTTCGAGATCGCGCTGAAGATGACGTTCATCGACGAGAACGACAACCATCCGTTCGTCGATCTCGACGGCGGTATCGGCCTGCGCTTCTACCTTTAGCTCGGATCGGGCGAGATGGTGCCGGCGAGCGTCTGCGTCGGATAGATCCGGATCACGCCGGCGCCGCCACCACCACCACCGCCGCCATTCGCGGCCGTCGAACCGGTCGTGCCGCCCGACGCCGTGGCCCACGAGCCCGGGCCGCCGTTGCCGCCATTCGTCTCCATGTTGCCGCCGTCCGCGGCGCCCGTGCCGGTGAGCGCGGAGCTGCCTTGTTCGCCGCGGCTGCCGCCGCCCGGACCCGGACCACTGTCCGCACCACCGCCTTCGCCGGCGCCGCCGCCATTCGCGTTCAAGATGCCGCTGTTCGTGATCGTCGGCGCATCGAGCACGATCATGCCGCCCGCGCCGCCACCACCGCCGCCCGACTCGGTGTCTCCACCGTAGCCGCCCATGCCGCCCGCGCGAATGTGACCTTGGTTGTCGATCGAGGTTCCTGCGATCAGATACACGGCACCGCCGCCTGCGCCGCCGGCGCCCGGTTGATGCATGTTGCCGGAGCCACCACTCGTTCCGCGACAACCGCCGCGCATGAAGCTCGGCGTAGCCGACGCATTCGAGGCGTTACCTCCGTTGCCACCGCTGTTGCTCGCGCCGCGTGCCCCGTTGCCGCCCTTGCCGCCGAAGCTGCCACCTGCGCCACCGCCTGCACCGACGGTGCCCATGCCCGAGTCATTCGCGCCCGATGACGGGTTGCCACACAACGTCGCGCCGGTCGCTGCACCTGCGCCGATGATCTCGGTGGTGCTCGGTCCGCTGATCTCCTTGTAGCTACCGACGTCGACGAGGCCGGTTGCAGAGATCTTGAACGTGCCGGTCGCGATCACGACGAGAGGGCGCGGGCCCAGCGCACGCAGCCGCGCGTTGATCGTGATGTCCGTGTAGACGAGACCGCACAACGATTGTCCGGACGATTGCGTGAATACGTAGGGACAACCGGTGTCCGTGTTGACTTCCTTGTTCGTGTCGAGCACGAGATCGGTCGTCGGCAGCTCGGTCAAGCAGATGTTCTCGAACGTCCCGTAGCACTGGCGCGCGTCGATTGGCGCATCCATGAACATGAAGCCCTCGGGAACGTCGACCGTGAGCCCACTGTCGATGATGGTGTTGTTACCCGGATCGACGCCATGCGAGAACCCGCATGCGGACAACAGCACGAGTAGGCAACTCGAGCGCGCGCCCATCCCCTCTAGGGTAAGCCATTTCTGGCTAGCCAGGACGTGCTCTGAGCGGTCCTTCGCCACCGCACAGCGGGCAGCCCTCGGCGACGGCTACCCAGTCGCATCCGTCACACATGACGTGCGCAACATGGAACCCGTTGTCGCCAAAATGTGCGGTCGGTGTAGGTGACGGCGGGCGACCCTCGCCTGTTCGCACGATCGACGGCGCGAAGCCGACCACCGTGAGCTCGGTCCCTTTGCATGTGGGGCAGCGCTTCGGAACCGCCAATCGCGATGCTTTTCCGACGACATCGGCGAGTCCACCCTCGCGATGACAGCGCGGACAGGCGGTAGTCGAAAAGGCGACATCGCTACACCGGATGCACTTGATGCGAAACACGCCATCGATGAACTTCTCGCCGTCGTGTGTCCAGCGACCGTCATCGTTGCGCTCCCCGAACATGACGTTGACCTGGCGGTCGATGTAGCTCGCGACCTCGAATGCCTTCGCGTCGCACTTCTGACACGCTGCGATGACGGCGGCGAACGCGGGCTCGTCGAGGTTCCCCATCCGCCGCGCATCCTACTTCACTGGCGCGCGTGTAAGCTGCATTCATGGGGATCAACGATGCCGTTGCGGCTATCGAGAAGTTTCTACTTAGCTACGACGGTGGCGGTGGAAAGCCCGTCGCGGTGCAAGTGCGGCCGTCGGGCGACGACATCGACGAGATCAAGATCTGGATCGATCTCGGACCAAAGAAGCGCGGCGTTGATCCGGAGTCGTACGAGCGCGCGGCAGCCGCTGCAATTCGCGAAGCGCTGCCGGGAGTCGCGACGTTCAAGCTCGATGTCCGCGCCGAGGCAGATCCCGCCACGGGCGCGTAGCATCTCCGCAAAGTTGCACGAGATCCTGGACACTGTTCAAATGACCAGGTGGATCCACACGCGGCCTTGAACGAGCAGCAACGGGTGGCGGTGCTCCATCGCGGTGACGAGCCTCTCCTCGTCATCGCGGGAGCGGGGACGGGCAAGACAACCACTCTCGCGCATCGCATCGCGCAGCTCGTGCTCGATGGCGCCGATCCGCGGCGCATTTTGCTCCTGACGTTCTCGCGACGCGCGTCGCAAGAAATGATCCGTCGCGCGCAGCGCGTGACGAAGGGTGCGGACTTGCCATGGGCGGGCACCTTCCACGCGATCGGATCGCGGCTGTTGCGCATGCATGCGCTCGCGCTCGGTCTCGATCCAGCGTTCAC
>DASUFX010000261.1:0-7745 GCA_036274355.1 Kofleriaceae bacterium
GCGCGACGAGCCAGCGGATCAGCGGCGCGTGCTGGTCGTAGGTCTCGTCGAGCTCCTTGCCCGCCTCCGTGATCGCATCGCCGAGCACGGCGGCGAGCACGCTCTCGCGACTGCCGGGAAGGAGCGCGCCGAGCGAGAGATGTGCGCCCGGAAAGTGGCGATCGATCGCGCGCTGCGCGGCGAACACGTCGCCGGTCTCGAGCGAATCGCGCAGCTCCTTCTGGATCGCGGTCCACTCCGAAGTCGCCGGCGGTGGCCGCACGCCGCCCGTCACGTGTTGCTCGCCGAGGTGAAGCCCCGCAAAGCACAACGCAGTCGCCGTTTCGGTCAGCGCGGACTTCACGCGCACGGTTGCGGCGACCATGCGCGCGCGACCACTGCGCCGCTCGACACGATCGACGAACTCGACGCCGAAGCCTTCGACCGCGACGGCGCCGTTGTCAGGTGCCGACGGCTCGACGAGCGCGTGCACCGCGACGTGCGCGCACACCTTCTCCGGATCGATGCGCGCCGGCCGCACGCGCTGCGCCCACACCCGACGGCCATCACCTTCGTCGGCGAGGTTCGACCGCGCGACGGAGAGGCGCTCGATCATCTCCGGCTCGACGGAGATGCCGCGCACCGCCTGGATCAGCTCGGCGACGCGTGCTGCATACTGCATGCACTGCACGGTCTCGATGCCCGACAGATCGTCGAAGAACCAGCCGCAGCTCGTGTACATGAGCATCGCGTGGCGTGCCATCTCCATCAGCGACAGCGCGCGCACGCGGCTGTCGGCGTCGAGCGATTCCTTGACGTGGGCGGTGAGGAACCGCTCGCGCGCGGAAGCGCCGTCGAGTAACACGTCGATGTATGCGTCTCGCGCGGCCCACGGATCCTTGAACAGAGCACCGCCGATCGTCTCGAGCGTCGAGTACGCCTGCTCGCGCAACCAATCGAGCGAGTCACGTAGCGGGCGCCGCCACTTCTGGTTCCAGCCTGGCTTACCGCCGCTGTTGCAGCCGCAATCCTCTCGCCATCGAGAAACCCCGTGCGCGCAGCTCCAGCTCGAATTCTCGACGAGCTGGACTTCCCACGTCGCCGGCACCTTCGTACGGAACTCGCCGTAGTTCGTGAGCCGCGTGCCGCTCCAGCCCTGCTCGACTTGTGATAGCGCCCACGCGAGCGCCATGTCGCCGTAGCGATGATGATGGCCGTACGTCTCGCCGTCGGTCGCGATGTGACACAGCGTCGGCTTGTCGTCCTCGACGGCACCGCGCGCGGTCATGCGCGAGATGATCTGATGGCCGTCCGAGAGCAAGCGCTCGAACGCGACCGCTTGCGCCGTCGCGCCGTCGTAGAAGAACAGATCGATCGTCTTGCCGCTCGGCAGCTTGTACTTGTACGCGCGCCCCGGATCGACCGCAGTCGTGCGCCACTCACCACCCGGCGGCCGCCACGCCTTCGCCTGATGCGGCGCGAGCACGGTGAACACGATGCCCTCGGCCGCCAATGCCTCGAGGCTCGGCGTATCGACCGCGCACTCGGGCAACCACATGCCTTCCGGCGCGCGGCCGAACCTCCGCTTGAAATCGGCGATCCCCCACTTCACCTGCGTCGCCTGATCGCGCTTCGACGCGAGCGGCATGATCATGTGGTTGAAGGCCTGCGCCATCGCAGAGCCGTGACCGCTGAAGCGCTTCACGCTCTCGCGGTCGGCATCGATCAACGCGGTGTGCACGTCGGGCGCGCACTTCTCGAGCCACGACATCAGCGTCGGCCCGACGTTGAAGCTCATGCGCTGGTAGTTGTCGACGATCTGGATGATCTGCCCGTGACCGTCGACGACGCGCGCCGCGGTATTCGGGCGATAGCACTCCGCCGTGATGCGCTCGTTCCAGTCGCGGTACGGGTGCGCGCTCGGCTGTGGCTCGATCGCTTCGAGCCACGGGTTCTCACGGGGTGGCTGGTAAAAGTGCCCGTGGATGCAGACCCACTTCTCAGTCACTCTGCAACGAATAGTACGATGCCGAGCGGCGGCACGGTGACGATCAGAGACTGTTCGTACCCGCCTGCGCCGATCGCATCGGTGTGCATGCCGCCGCGGTTGCCCATACCACTTCCGCCGTATGCGGAAGAGTCGGAGTTCAGAATCTCTCGCCAGTAGCCGTGCCTCGGCACGCCGACGCGATACCCCTCGCGCGGCACGGGCGTGAAATTCGCGACGACGACGATCGGCGGATCGCCTCCCTCGCCCCAGCGCATGAATGCGAGCACGCTGTTGTCGCGATCGTCCGCGACGAGCCACTGAAAGCCGACCGGGTTGCAGTCGCGTACGTGGAGCGCGCGATGCGCCTTGTACGCGCCATTGAGATCGCCGAGCCAGCGCGCGATCCCGGCGTGCGCGGGATGCACGCCCGCGGCCCAGTCGAGCTCGTGGTCGTGGTTCCACTCGTTCCACACGCCGATCTCGTCGCCCATGAACAAGAGCTTCTTGCCGGGCAGCGCCCACTGATAGCCGTACAGCAGGCGCAGCGTCGCGTACTTCTGCCACGGGTCGCCGGGCAGCTTCGACAGCAGCGCGCCTTTGCCGTGCACGACCTCGTCGTGCGACAGCGGCAGTACGTAGTTCTCGCTGTTCTGATAGATCGCGCGGAACGTGATCTCGTCGTGGTGGTAGCGGCGATGGATCGGCTCGCGCTCGAGATACTTGAGCGTGTCGTGCATCCAGCCGAGGTCCCACTTGTAGCCAAAGCCAAGGCCACCGTGATCAGGCGGCCGGGACACGCCGCCCCACGCCGTCGACTCCTCGGCGATCGTCTGCACGTCCGGATACGACGTGTAAACCGCGTGATTGAACTGCTGCAAGAACGAGATCGCGTCGCGATCGTGATTACTGCCGTCTTCATTCGGTACCCACTCGCCGGGCTTGCGCGAGTAATCCCGATACAGCATCGACGCGACGCCGTCCACGCGCAGCCCATCGATGTGATAGCGGTCGAGCCAGTTGAGCGCGCTCGAGATCAAAAACGCGCGCACCTCGTGGCGCGCATAATTGAAGATGTAGCTCGTCCAGTCCGGGTGAAAGCCGCGCCTGGGATCGGCGTGCTCGAACAGGTGCGTGCCGTCGAAGTAGCCGAGGCCATGCTGATCGGTCGGAAAGTGCGCCGGAACCCAGTCGACGATCACGCCAATGCCGCGCTGGTGCAGCTCGTCGACCATGCACATGAAATCTTCGGGCGCGCCGTACCGCGTGGTCGGCGCGAAGTAGCCCGTCACCTGATAGCCCCACGAGCCGTAGAACGGATGCTCCATGATCGGCATCAGCTCGACGTGCGTGAAGCCAAGCTGCGAGACGTGATGACCGATCTGCTTGCCGAGCTCGCGATATCCGAGCACCTCGCCGTGATTGCGTCGCCACGATCCGAGATGCAGCTCGTAGATGCTCATGGGCGCCGTGCGCGCGTTCTTCGCGCCACGCGTCTTCATCCACGTCGCATCGCTCCACTTGTAGTGCGGGCTCCACACGATCGACGCGGTCGCCGGCGGATGCTCCGCACGCACCGCAAACGGATCCGCTTTCTCGCGCGTGACGCCGTCGGGCCCCGTGATCGCGTACTTGTATCGGGTGCCGTGACCGACGCCTTTGATCACGCCTTCCCAGATGCCGCTCGACTCGCGCGGCCGGAGCTTGTCACTGCCGTGGCCCCAGTAATTCCAGTCGCCGATCACGCTCACGCTGCGCGCGCTCGGTGCCCACACCGCGAAGTAGGTGCCGCCTTCGACGGGATGCGCGCCGAGCTTCTCGTACAACCGGTAGTGCGTGCCTTGGTTGAACAGAAACAGATCATCCGCAGACAGACGCGAATGAGCGGGCGGTGTCGAGTGAAGCGGCTGCACGCGAGCAGATTACCGGCTAGGGGCGGGAGCACAAGAAGCTCTTACTAACGAAGGTGTGCGAATTCGCGCGTTTGGTTGCGTTTCACAACGAGGCTGTGTCACCGCTGCCGCGCCCGTCGAGATTGTCGACGTACCCGCTCGTGGCTCGCGCTCGATCGACAGCTATGTGAGTGTCGGGAGATGCGTCTGACTGCGGTCATCTTGTTGCTCTCGGCATGCTCGTGGATCGGCAGCCCGGAGCGGCCGGTCACGAACTACACCCAGAAGACCCAGTCGTGCTCGATGGCCGCACCGCTCGCAGATACGATCGCCGCGTCTCTGCTGATCACCGGCGGCCTTGCGATCGCCGTTGCAGACAACCTCGTCATTCCGGACGTCCAGTATCGCGGCGCGGCAACGCTCAAGATCGCACTCCCAGCGGTCGTGATCGGTGCCGTCTTCATCCCATCCGCCGTGCACGGCTGGCGTGCGAAGCGGCGTTGCGAACATGCGCTCTCCCAAACGAAAACAGGCGCCGCTCTCGCGACGCCTGCTCGATAAGCTAAGCGATCAGAAACTGATTACTGGTCTGCCGTGTTCAGCGAGAACGACCCGGCCTCGTAGCCGTGCACACCGATGAACAGCGTGCCGTTGCTCGTCGCGGTGTACGAGACGGTCTCGTTGCCTGACGAGGTGTAGCCGCGGTTCAGGTACGCGTCGGTCGTCGGCGCTGCGCCCCACTGGATGTAGAGGTCGACGTCCTTCGTCGACGTCGTGCGGATCACGACCTTCTTACCCGCCGGCATCGGCAGCTGGAACATCTTCATCTCGCCTTGCGTGACCGAGCCGGTCTTTGCTAGGTGGCTGAACATCGGCGGCGGCGGGACGACGCCTCCGTTGCCGTTGCCCTCGGTGTAGTTGATCTTGAGCGAAAAATTGCTTGCTGCCGCGTAGCCGTTGACGGCGACGTAGACGGTGCCCGGGCCGACGATCGAGCACTGCTCTTCCGAGCCGCTGCGATACGGACGGCAGTCGTACGATGCCGACGTCGGCGCGGCGCCCTTGCGGACGTAGAGGTCAGCGTCGTTGTCGCCGGTCATCGACACGGTGAACGTCGTGCCGCCGGCAACGTTGTACGGGCCGTACTGCTTCCACGCCGACTTCACGACTGCGCCGGTCTCGGTGAGGTTGCGAACCGGGCCGGTGGTGCCACCGTTCGGATCCGCGACCGATTGGTCATAGATCATCTTCACGTTCGCGTAGGTGATCTTGCCGCCGGCGACGCTGGTCGCGCTCGCGCGGAGCGGCAGCCACACGAAGTCCGGGTGCTGGCGCTTCGACGAGCCGACCCACTCACCACCGACGATCTTGCCGGCGCTGTCGACTTCGAGAACGTAGTCGTAGCGATCGGTGTGCGTGTAGTTGTTGATCGTCGAGCCGAGGTTGCCATCGGTCGAGGCCGGCGACTCCGAGATGTAGTCGACGTCCATGTGCGTCTTGTAGAGCTTCGCGGCGTTCGTGTTGAACACGTAGGTCGTCGGGATCGAGCCGCCGGCGGTGATGTTCAGCGTGAAGTTCGCCGCGGTGGTGCCGTACGCGTTGACCGCGAGGTACGCCTGGGTCTGGCCGGCGGGCACGGTGACGTTGCACGTCTCGGCCGGGCCGCTTTCGTACGGACGGCAGTCGTAGCTCGACGCCGTCGGCTGCGAGCCGAACTTGACGTAGAGGTCCGGATCGCCCGAGCCGCTCATCACGACGGTGAAGTTCTGGCCAGGCGAAACGGCGACCGTGCCGAGCTGCGTCCATGCGCCGCCTGCGGCGGTGCCGGTCTTCGTGCTCGTCGTGCCGCCCTCGGCGGGAACGCCGATCAGCTTGTTCGCTTCGAGCGCCGAGATTTCGGTCGACGCCGTGATCCGATATCCGCGCAGCGGCTGGTTCCACACTTCGCCATCCCACGTGCGGTCGTAGACGAATGCCTCGCCTTGCTTGCCGAGGTAGTTCGTCATGAGGACGTGGAACGTGCCCGGGTTCGTGTCCCGGCACTCGGCGTTCGTGTTGTTCGGACGGCCGTACTTGTCGAACGTGATCTCGTTCGACGCGTCGAGCGCGTCGCAACGCAGCGACACGAACTTCGTGTCGGTCTGATCGTGAACGAGCGTGAGCAGGGCCTTGATGTCCTGCACCTTGAACTCGACGTTGTTGTACGTGACCGCGTGCTTGGGCTCCGGCAGCAGGATCGCAGCCGGCGACCACGCGTGGCAGATGCCCCACCACGTCGGAATGCAGCGGCCATTCGTCTGACCGGTGCGCTTCGCGCACGCTTCGCCGAGCGAGCTGTTGCACTGGCTATCGGTCGTGCACGCGGTACGCGACGCCTGCGCGTCGATGCCGTGGTAGCGCGAGACGCCGTCCTCGACGCCGGTCACGCCGAACGCGCGGCCGTACTTGGTCGATGGCGCATCGCTGCTCGAGCCATTCCACTTGTAGTTGATGCTGTCCTCGTAGACCGGCCAGTAGTTACCGGCCCACGGAATGTTGCGGGCCTCGCCGACCTGCGGCAGCTGCGCCATCCGGTACTCGAGGTTCGCGTTGAACATGGCCGGGTTGTCCGAAGAACCCCACGCCTCTGCCTTACCTTCCGGTCCGCCTTTGACGTCGCTCGCGTCCGGCTTGTCGCTTCCGTTGTCCACACAGCCGGCCACCAAGCTCACGCCCAGGGCAAAACCGGCCATCCAATTCGTCGCCTTCATTTAGTCTCTTCTCCCGATATTTCTGGCGGCGCCCATGAGCACGGACCGTGCCGGCTGTCCGACCAGTGGCCGGACGGGGTCGGACAGCGCAAGCCGTTGTTGCTTCTGCGTGTCAAAAACCCAACGTCAGCGAGGACAACCGGCCGCTGGCTAGGGGGCTAGCCGGGACAGCGACGTCCGCGCCTCGGTCGCCGACTGCAGCAGGTGCGGTGCCGGGATCGGACGCTGCACCAGGTGCAGTCCGAGGGGCCCAAAAAACGCGCCGTAGAAAAGGTGAGCTAGGAGCCGATTCCAACGCTTGTCCGACGGAGGCAGGCCGCATAGATTGCCCGCCTGCCCATGGGGATTGCAGATCTTTTCCGCCCCAAGTATCGCCACAGCGACGTCAAGGTTCGCACCGAAGCCGTAAAGGCTTTGACCCACGACGACGCTGCCATCCTTGTTCAAGTTGCTCGGACCGACCGCGACATTGGCGTGCGCCGTATCGCGATCGAGAAGATCGATGAAGCCGACGTGCTCACGGAGATCGCAGCTGCGGAGACCGAACGCAGCCTGCGCGATTTTGCCGGTGAGCGCGCGGCCCAGCTGTGGACGTCGCACGCGTGCAGCGATGATGAGGAGGAGGCCAACGAAGGCCTCGCCGGCATCACCAAGCTCGGCGACCAACACGCGCTGGCCGAAATCGCGGTGAACGCGGCGCTTCCCGCCGTGCGCAAACGCGCGTTCGGCGACATGCGCGATCCGCGTGCGCTGGCCGAGCTCGCGAAGGGCGATGCCCCGCAAGATTTACGGCTCGCAGCCGTCGGTCGCATCGATGACGGCGACGTCCTGCGTGCGATCGCGATCGACACGACGCTCAAAGAGGTCGGGCTCGCGGCAGTCGACAAGCTCGACGACACCGACCGGCTCGAGAACGTCGCACAGAAGGCGAAGAACAAAGCGGTGCGGCAACGCGCGCGCAAGATCGTCGCGGAGATGGAAGAAGCCGAGCGCGCGAAGAGCAAGCCGGCAGTCCCCGACGAGGTGAAGCGCCGCCGCGCCGAGAAGGCGCAGCTCGTCCGCGAGGTCGAGGGCGTCGCCGATTCGTTCGACTTCGAGAAGGTGAGCGCGCAGGTCAAGGCTGCCGAGGACGCCTGG
>DASUFX010000262.1:0-5506 GCA_036274355.1 Kofleriaceae bacterium
CGGTCGCTGCGCCACGCGATCGCGAAGCGTGAGCAAGCCACGCGCGTGCTTGTGCTGTTTCGCGAACGCTTGCGGAAACGCGTAGACGAGCCCGTCGACGATCTGGAACGCCGCAAGATCGACGTACGTGATGGCGTTGCCGACGAGCACGCCGTGCCCGCTGCGATCGATGTTGCGCTCGAGGTAGCGCAGGAACTTCGGTAGCCGCGCTTCGCGAAACGACGTCGCACGCAGCGCGGCTTCGTGCTTCTGGTCGGCGTAGTACTTCTCGACCGCGACTGGATGGTGGGTGTCGTGGATCTCGTCGATGAAGTCCGCGAGCGTGAGCATGATCGAGCGCGCGACGAGCCGTGCCGATTCGTTCTCGGGAGCGAGGCCGAGTCGCTCACCGAGGAAGCTCGCGATCAGCGCGGATTGCGCGAGCCAGAGGTTACCCGCGCGCAGAAACGGCGGCGCGAACGGGAGCAGGGCAGGTTCCTCGCCCGCGAGGATCGCTTGCATGCGCTTCATGCCGCCCGGCTCGCGCGCGACGTCCATGTATTCGGCCCCCGCGTCCTCGAGGATCAGCCTCGGAATCTCACCTCGCCCTTGAATGCCCGGCCAGTAGAAAAGCTCGTAGCGCATGCGCGAACCCTAGCGCGCAGCCGCGCGACGTCAGCGTGAGCACTCGGCGAGGAATGCGCGCCCGCGTCGCGCACATTGCGACGCGTTCGCTCGCTCCTACGCGCTACTTCCACGCCGTCACACCGTGCGTACGGGGCATGGCGGGTGCACGTCCGTCGATCCATGGCGCAGACGGTGAGTGATCACATCATCCAGCGGCTCTATTCGTGGGGAGTGCGTACGATCTACGGATATCCCGGCGACGGCATCAACGGCCTGATGGGCGCACTCAATCGCTGCGATGGTCGCGTTCGGTTCATCCAGACTCGCCACGAAGAGTTCGCGTCATTCATGGCATGCGGGCACGCGAAGTTCACCGGCGAGATTGGCGTGTGCATGGCGACATCGGGGCCGGGCGCGATTCATCTGTTGAACGGCCTCTACGACGCACAGATGGATCACCAGCCGGTCGTCGCGATCGTTGGCCAGGCGGCACGCAGCGCGATCGGCGCGGACTATCAGCAAGAGGTCGATCTGGTCTCGCTGTACAAGGACGTCGCGCATCACTACGTCCACGAGTGCACGCATCCAGCAGCTGCTCGTCACATGATCGACCGCGCGATGCGGATCGCGTTCGCCGAGCGCACGGTGACGTGCGTGATCATTCCGAACGATGTCCAGGAGCTCGACGGTGTGGACGCGCCACCGCGCGAGCACAACACGACGTTGTCAGGTATTGGCTATCACCGCGGCATCATCGTGCCCGGCGACTACGACCTGCAGATGGCCGCGGAGATCCTCAACAGCGGCAAGCGGGTCGCAATGCTCGTCGGCGCGGGCGCACTCGGCGCGACGGACGAGGTGATGGCTGTTGCCGAACGACTCGGCGCCGGCGTGGCGAAGGCGCTGCTCGGCAAGGCCGTCCTGCCCGATGACCTGCCGTACGTCACAGGTTCGATCGGTCTGCTCGGCACGATGCCGAGCGACAGGATCATGGAGCACTGCGACACGCTGCTGATGATCGGCTCGAGCTTCCCGTACGTGGAGTTCTTGCCGAAGGAAGGTAAGGCACGCGGCGTTCAGATCGATCTGTCGCCGCGCATGCTGTCGCTGCGCTATCCGATGGACGTCAGTTTGCACGGCGATGCGGCGCAGACATTACGCGCGCTGCTGCCGCTGCTCGAGGAGAAGAAAGATCGCAAGTGGCGCGGCGAGATCGAGGGTTGGGTGCGTGAGTGGTGGAAGATGATGGAGTCGCGCGCGATGGCGTCGGCGGATCCGATCAATCCGCAGCGTGTGTTCTGGGAGCTCTCACCGCGGCTACCCGACAATGCGATTCTCACCGCGGACTCCGGCTCGTGCGCCGGCTGGTGGGCGCGCGATCTGAAGATCCGGCCGGGCATGATGGCGTCGCTGTCGGGCAATCTGGCGACGATGGGCCCGGCGCTGCCGTATGCGGCCGCGGCGAAGTTCGCGCATCCGGATCGGCCGGTGGTGGCTGCGATCGGCGATGGCGCGATGCAGATGGTCGGCAACAGCGTGCTGGTCACGGTCGCCGCGCATTACAAGGAGTGGTCGGATCCGCGCCTGATCGTCATCGTGCTCAACAACCACGACCTCAACCAGGTGACGTGGGAGCAGCGTGTGATGGTGGGCGATCCGAAGTTCGAGGTGTCGCAGAACCTGCCGCCATTCCCGTACGCGCGCTACGCGAACATGCTCGACCTGCTCGGCATCGAGGTCGCAACGCCCGACCAAATCGTGCCAGCGCTCGAACAGGCGATGCGTGCCGATCGCCCGGTGATTATCGAGTGCCACACCGATCCGGAAGTTCCGCCGCTGCCACCGCACATCACGTTCAAGCAGGCGAAGAACTTCATGGCGTCGATCGCGCATGGTGACCCCAACCGCTGGCGCATGATCGAGCAGTCGGCCAAGCAGGTGTGGGCGGGCATCAACCCGAAGTGATGCCATGGCGAAAGAACTAGCTCATATCGATCGGATCGATGTTCGGGTCTGTCGGATCGCCACCGAGGGTGGTCCCGAAACCGACGGCACGGCGACCTGGGACGCGACGACGATCGTCATTGTCGAGGCGCGCGGTGGCGGGCTGACCGGCATCGGCTACTCGTACATCGATGCTGCGGCGGCCGCGGTCGTGCGCGATTTGCTCGCACCGGCCGTCATCGGCGTTCCGCTGCATGCGACTCCGGCGGCGATGAACCGAATGTTGCGCGCGATCCGCAATCACGGGCGTCCCGGCCTCGTCGCGTGCGCGATCAGCGCGGTCGACCTCGCCCTCTGGGATCTGAAGGCACGCGTGCTCGCGGTGCCGGTGGCCAGCTTGCTCGGTCCAGCGCGCCGCCGCGTGCCGGTCTACGCGAGCGGTGGCTTCACGTCCGAGAGCCTCGAGGAGCTGGATCGCGAGCTTTCCGAGTACGCCGAGCAGGAACACGTCCGCGTCAAGATCAAGATCGGTCGCGACGCCGCGCATGACCTCGAGCGCGTGCGGGTCGCGCGTGACGCGCTGGGACCCGACATCGAGCTGATGGTCGATGCGAATGGTGCCTACGCGCGCAAGCAAGCGCTCGCGATGGCCGACCGATTCGAGCAATACGACGTCGTGTATTTCGAGGAGCCAGTGTCGTCCGACGATCTCGAAGGTCTGCGCCTGATGCGCGATCGCGCGCCGGCCGGCATGGCCATCGCCGCGGGCGAGTACGGCTACGACGGCTGGTACTTCCAGCGCATGCTCGACGCGCAGGCGGTCGATATTCTCCAGGCCGACGCGACGCGCTGCCTCGGTGCGACCGGCTTCATGCAGGCGAACGCGCTGTGTGCCGCGCGGTCGTTGCCATTGTCGTCGCACTGCGCGCCATCTCTCCATGCCCATCTCGATACGGCCGCATCACAGATCGTCCACCTCGAATACTTCCGCGACCACGCACGCGTCGAGCACATGCTGTTCGACGGCGTGCCCGAGGTAGTCGCCGGTGCGATCGCGGTCGACCCGGTGAAGCCCGGCTTTGGCTTGACGCTGCGCGAGACGGAGGTCGCTCGCCATGCCGCATGATCGTCCCGTCCAGCTTCGTCGCGATCGCACCGATCACGAGGGCAGCCCGCTCGCGCGAGCGCTCGCGAAGGAGATCGACGGCGAGGTGCGCTTCGATCGCGGCACCCGCGCGCTGTACGCGACGGACGCGTCGAATTACCGCCAGGTTCCGATCGGCGTGGTCGTGCCGAATACGATCGAGGCTGTGGTCGCGACCGTCGCGCTCTGCCATCAGCACGGCGCGCCGATCTTCGCGCGAGGCGGTGGTACGAGCCTCGCGGGCCAGACCTGCAACGAGGCGGTCGTCATCGATTGCTCGCGGCACCTGACCGGGGTGTCGATCGATCGCGCGAGTGGGACAGCGACCGTGAGCCCGGGCACGATCATGACGTCACTGCGCAATGCAGCGAATGCCGTCGGGCTCGACTTCGGTCCCGATCCGTCGACGAAGGATCGCTGCACGCTCGGCGGGATGCTCGGTAACAACTCGTGCGGCGTCCACTCGGTGTTCTCCGAGTTCTACGGCCCCGGTCCGCGTACGTCGGATCACGTCGAGGAGCTCGAGATCCTCACGTATCGCGGCCAGCGGATGCAGGTGGGGGCGACTGACGCGCTCGCGCTCCACCGCGCGCGCCCAGAGGTTGCAGCGATCTACGAGCGGCTGCTCGCGCTGCGCGACCGTTACGAGCCGCTGATCCGGAGCAGATATCCGGACATGCCGCGTCGCGTGTCGGGCTACAACCTGCCGGACCTTCTCGACGATGCCGGCTTTCACGTCGGTCGTGCGCTCGTCGGCAGTGAGTCGACCTGCGTGATGATCCTCGGTGCGAAGTTGCGCCTCATGCGCGCGAAGCCGCAACGCGTGCTCGCCGTGCTCGGCTACCCCGATATCTACACTGCTGCGGCAGCGGCGAACCTCGCGCGCAGCCGCAAGCCCGTGGGCTGCGAGGCGATGGATGACGTGCTGGTCAACCGGATCAAGGTGCAGCGTCGCGATCACGAACACGCGCTCGCTCTCTTGCCGAAGGGCAACGCGTGGCTCTTTGTCGAGCATGGCGCCGATACGCTCGCCGAAGCGCGAGCGGAAGCCGAAATGACCGCGCGCTACCTCGCGCCCATGGCAACGAACATCCTCGCGGACCACACGAGCCAGCAGAAGCTCGCGGACATGCGCGAGGAAGCGCTTGGCGTCGATGCGTTCGAGATGGCCCAACCCGACAACTACGAGGGCTGGGAAGACTCCGCGGTGCCGCCCGAGCGGCTCGACCACTACCTGCGCGAGCTGCACGCGCTCTACAAGCAGTACGGCCTCTCCGGATCGCTCTACGGCCACTTCGGGCAAGGCTGCGTGCACACGCGCATCGACTTCGGGCTCGATCGTCCCGAGGGCGTCGAGGTGTATCGCAAGTTCACATACGACGCTGCGCACCTCGTCGTCGCTCACGGTGGGTCGTTGTCCGGCGAACATGGCGATGGCCAGTCGCGCGGCGACCTGCTCGAGATCATGTACGGGCCCGAGCTCGTCGACGCATTCCGCGAGTTCAAGACGATCTGGGATCCCGACCACGCGATGAATCCGGGCAAGGTCGTCGATCCGAACCCGCGCACGTCGCACCTGCGCTTGCCCGACTATCATCCGGCACCGCAGGCGATCGAATTCGTGCACGGCGACGATGGCAAGAACTTCGCGCACGCTGCCGTGCGTTGCGTCGGCATCGGCAAGTGTCGCAAGCGCGACGCCGGCACGATGTGCCCGAGCTACATGGTGACGCTCGACGAGCGCCACTCCACCCGCGGCCGCGCCCACCTCCTGTTCGAGATGCTGCACGGCGACGTGATCGAGGACGGCTG
>DASUFX010000263.1:0-3973 GCA_036274355.1 Kofleriaceae bacterium
CCCGCCGGATGCGGACCGCAAAGTCCACAAAGGGGAAACCAGTGCCGAAGACTGCGCGCGCGGCAGCCAAGCCCGCGGTGGCGGACAAGGCCAAGCTGAAGCCGAAGGTCGAGGACGCGAGCGCGCGCGGGGATCGCAGCAAGCGTCTGCTCGATGTCGTGATGATCCTGCTGCGTGCTCGCACGCCGGTCACCTATCGCGACATCCGCGAGCAGTTTCCCGCGTACCAGACGCTCAACGTCGAAGCGGGCCTGCGCGCATTCGAGCGCGACAAGGCCGACCTGCTCGATCTCGGCGTCCCGATCCGCTACGTCACGCCCGACGAGGACGACTCGCTCGAGGACGGCGGCTACGTGATCGATCTGAAGCGCTTCAAGATGCCCGAGGTGCACTTGACGCGCGACGAAATCTCCGCGCTCGTGCTCGCCGCATCGGTCGCGCACGCGATGCCGGGCGGCACGTATCCGAAGATCGTCGACCTCGCGCTCAAGAAGCTCGCATTTGATCTGCCGGAGCTGCCCGACACGCCGACGGAGTTCCCACGCCCTGCGAACAACGCACCGACCGTGCTCGTGCACTTCCCTCCGAAGAAGCATGCGCCCGCGGGCTCAGATCTCGGGGAGCTCGGCGAGACCTACGCGACGCTCGAAGCCGCGACGCGCCTGCGCAAGCGCGTGTCGATGAGGTACCAGGCCGCGACGAATGGCATGATCAGCTCGCGCGATCTCGATCCGTACGCGATGGTCTATCGCGAGGGTGCGTGGCTCGTCGTCGGCTGGTGCCATCTCCGCAAGGAGATCCGGTCGTTCCGCGTCGATCGAATCCACCAGGCCGAAATGGCCCCCAAGCCGAAGTCTCCCGACTTCGAGCGACCGGCCGATTTCGACGTGAAAGCCTACGCGACGCGCTCGCCGTGGACGTTCACGAGCGAGCCGCCCGAGGAAGTGCAGCTCGCGCTATCTGCCGAGGCTGCCGAGATCGCGAACGAGGACTTCGGTCCGACGGCGGTCAAGCGCCAGGATGGCGACCGCATGCTGATCACGTTCGATTGCACGAACCCCGAGTTCGCCGCGATGCGCGTGCTCGCCGCAAAGGGCGCGATCCACGTCACTCGCGGCGACAAGCTCCGCGCGCGAATCGCCGACGAGCTCTCGGCGATCGGTGCTCGCTACGAAGTGGAGGACGTCGATGCGTGATGTCGCCCAGCGCCTGCGGCGCCTGTTGTTCATCGTTCCGTACGTCGCGAAGCACCCGGAAGGCGTGCTCGTCGAGACGCTCGCGAAGCAGATCGGCGCCGAGCGCGAAGAGCTGCTCTCCGATCTAGAGCTGCTCTCACAAGTCGGTCCGCCCGACGGCGATCCCGGCGAGTACCTGCTGGTTTCCGTCGAGGAAGGCCGCGTGTTCGTCGATCTCGCGCACCGCCTCACGCGCCCGCTGCGGCTCACGGCCGCCGAGGGCTGCTCGCTGTTGCTTGGAATTCGGGCTCTTCGTGAGAGCGGCATTGCGCCGTTCGACTCGGCGATGCAGTCGTCGGAGCGCAAGCTGCTCGCGGCACTCGGCCGCGACGCGAACGAAGCCCAGACGCTCGCGACGTCGACGGTCGTCGCCGAGCCAGATGCTGCCGTCGCGACGCACCTGCGCACGCTCGTGTCGAGTGCACGCCAGCGTCAGCGCGTCGAGATCGATTATGTCTCGGCGTCGCGCCATCAGTCGGAGCACCGCAAGGTCGATCCGTACGGCATCGTCCACCACGCGGGCGAGTGGTACTTCGTCGGCCACTGCCACAATCGCGGCGACGTCCGCACGTTCCGCATCGATCGCGTTGCGACGCTGAAGACCACGGGCGAGCGCTTCGACCGCCCGGCCGATTTCGATCTCGAAGCGTACCGGCGCGAGCGCCTCTACGTGCCGAGCGCCGATGCAGTCACCGTCCGCGTGCAGCTCGATCCGCTCGCGGTCACCCGCGTCGGTGCGAACTGGCCCGTCGGCGAAGTCACGCTGCAGGACGACGGCTCCGCCGAGCTGCTCGTCGACTGCGAAGGCTTCGAGTGGGTGACCGGCTGGGTGCTCAACCTCGGCCGTCACGCCTGGATCGTCGGCCCCGAGGAAGCGCGCAAGGCAATGCACGATCGCGTCGTGCGCCTGCGCAACGAGCTCGCTGCCTAGAACGGCTCGACGACCGCGAAGATCATCGTGACCTTCGTGGCCGCGGCGGCTTTTCCGTCGAGCTTCTGCGTCGCGAGCGCCTTCGCGGCGCACTCGGCGAGCTTCGCGTCCGCGGGCTTGTCATCCTTGTCGGTGACGCCCGACTTGCCGACGGCGCCGTCGGGCGCGATCTCGAACGACACCTTGAACGAGGTGCCTTTCTCCAGCGACGCGAAGCACGGCTTCACGAACGGCGCGATGTCTTCGAGCCACGGCTTCACGTCGGTCTTCTGACGCGCCGTGCCCTCGACCTTCGACGCCATGAACTTCACGTTCGGCACGTCCGGCGGCGGCGGGCCGGCCGGCTTCTTCACGGGCTTGAGCGGCAGCGGCGCGACATTGAACGTCGTCGAGCGCGTGATGCAATCGCTGCCGACGTTCGCCCACGCGTTCGACACGTTCGGCGTCGCACAATGCATGATGAACGCCTTGCCGTCGTGCGCGACGACCGTGCGCAGCTCGATCCGATCCGGGAACTTGATCGTGAGTCGCTTCGCATAGCCCTGCTTGACCTGGTCCGCGACAAACACCATCACCGGGCCGACATCAGGCTTCTCGCCCTTCGCATCTGCAGCCGCCTTGGTCTCGCGCTTGACGAGCGCGTCGAGGTTGCCCTTGAACGGCTCGCTGCTCGCCCAGAACGTCATCGTTGCCGGTGACGCGAAGCCTTCGACGGTGCCGGTGTAAACGACATGGCCGTCCTGTTCGGCCTTCGTGAACGACTCGGGGATCTGGAACCGGAAGTCGTCCGCGATCACCGCGCGAGTCTTCGGGGTCGCCTCGTCGCGCGGGAGCACGTCCGCGGAGAGCGGCGGCTGATCGCTGGGTGCAGGCGGAGGCGTGGGCGTCGGAGCAGGCGGCGGTGCCTCGGCCGCTTGCGCCGCATCCGCGACTGCCGCCGGGGCCGGGGCGACGGGCTCGACCGCCTCCTTCGGCTTCTCCTTCCCCTTGCAGGCCACGAGCGCGAGGACCATCACTCCAATCCATCGAGACTTCATTGCGCCCTTATATCTCGACTACTTGCGCATTCTCAGCGCGACGTTCGCGAAAACGCCCCGACGCTGTCATCCGCCTCGTCATCTCGCGGCTCTAAGCGGGACCAGGAGGATCCATCCATGCGCCGTCTCGCCCTGCTCGCGCCGTTGGTCGGTCTGATGATCGCCCGCGCTCCCACTCCCGCCGTCGCTTGTGACGACGAAGACCAGGAAGAGGCCATGGACGACGTCGACGTCGACGTCGATGTCGACGGCCCCGATGACGAGGATGATAACGACGACCAGTTCGAAGCCGCGATCCAGGCGCAGATCGAGCAGCTGCAGGCCCGGATCCAGGAGCAGGTGCAGCGCAAGCTCGAAGAGGTCGCGCGCAAGCTATCGCGCCTCCACATCGACATCGATCGCGACAACGACCGCGCCGATCGCGAGCGCGAACGAGCCGAGCGCGCGCGCGAACGCGCCGAGCAAGCACGCGAACGCGCGATGGAGCAGGCCGAACGCGCACGCGAGCGCGCGATGGAAGCCGCCGAACGCGCACGCGAGCGCGCGCTGCAGCAGGCCGACCGTGTCCGCCAGCGCACGTTCCGCCACGGCATGCAGCCGATCCTCGTCCCGGTGCCGGTGCCGATGGTCGCGCCCGTGCCGCCGGTTCCACCCGTTCCTCCAGTCCCTCCGGTTCCCGCCCGCGCACGCATCGCGCCGCCCGCGCCACCTGCCCCGCCCGCTCCGCCGCCGCGTTTTGCGCCGCCGGTTCCGCAGGGTCTCGCGCCGGT
>DASUFX010000264.1:0-5491 GCA_036274355.1 Kofleriaceae bacterium
CAACAGTGCAGCCATATCGCTGGGTAACGGTGCTTCCGCCGTCACAGTGCCGCCGTCGGGGTGAGGCACGGTGATGCGGGCCGCGTGGAGCGCGTGGCGCGGCAACACGAACAGCTCCGCAAGCTCTGGGGTGAGGCCTTCGTCGCAATAATCGATGAACGCGTCGTCGCCGTGCGCGTAGATCTTGTCGCCGACGACCGGATAGCCGGCCACAGCGAGGTGGACGCGGATCTGATGCTGGCGGCCGGTGACGAGCGTGCAGCGGACGAGCGCGTAGCTCGCCGATCGCCGTTCGACGCGCACGCGAGTGATCGCGGTGAGCCCGCGCGGATCGGGCAACACGCGCACGGTCGGAATCCTCGTCGGGTCGGCAGCCGTCGACAGGCGCAGCGAGGTGTCGAGCGTCGTGTCGTTGTCCGAATCCCACGGCGGCTGACCGTGGACGACCGCGAGGTACTGCTTCGTCGTCTTGTCCTTCGCCGCGATTGCACCTTTGAGAAACGCGGCCGCCTCTTTATCGCGCGCGAGCACGAGGCAGCCGCTCGTCTCGCGATCGAGGCGATGACACAGCTGCAGCTCGGGCTCGTCGGGGTAGCGTTCGGAGAGCACGCGCGTGAGCGTGTTGAAATAGAACTTCGCGGACGCATGCACGGGCAGACCTGCGGGTTTGTCGATGATGCGCATGCGCGCGTCCTCGTGGAGCAGGCCGAACGTGCGCGGACACGGCGGCTCGGGACGCGCTTCGCGGCGAATGATGTAGTGATCGCCGGCCGCGACGCTCGTCGCTGGCTTCGGCGCGAAGCCGTCTTCGCGGCGCAGCTGGGTCGCGATGATCTGCTGGATCTTCGTCCGCGACAGTCGCTGGATCTGCGTCTTCACGAAGTGATCGAGGCGGAGCCCTGCGAGCTCGGGCGGCACGATCAGATGGCGCTCGACGATGCGCGGCTTGCCGTCGGCATCGAGATGCGACGTCAGCCCAAGATCGACGTCGTCGCCATCATCGCCGTCGTCACGCTCGGGGGCCGCGTCGTCACTCTTCGGTGTCGTCATCGACGCCCGCAGCCTCGATGTCGTACTTCTTCATCAGCTTGCGGAAGTACTTGCGGTCGATATCGGCCGCGCGTGCCGCGTGGGAGATGTTGCCGTTATTGCGACGGAGCATCTGCAGGATGTAGTCGCGCTCGAACGTCGCGACCCAACGTTCCTTCGCGTCCTTGAACGTGACGCCAGGATTGAGCAGCTCTTCGGGCGTCTGCGGCGGCGTCGGTGACAGCGCCGAGCCCACCGTCGGATTGCCGCCGGTCGGTTGGCGCGGCAGCGGCTTGGCGGCCGGCTGTTCCTTGATCGGCTGCGGCTTCGCGGTGCGCACGTAGTCCGGCAGATCCGACAGCTCGATCATCTCGTGGCTGCAGAAGCTGACCGCCCGCTCGACGACGTTGACGAGCTCGCGCACGTTGCCGGGCCACGGATAGTTCTGCAGCGCGGTCATCGCATCGCGCGCGACCCCGCGCACCCGCGACGCGCCGCCCTGCGCACGGTTGTACGTGCCGCTCTCGAGGAAGTGCTGGACGAGCAGTGGAATGTCGTCCTGACGATCGCGCAGCGCCGGCAAGTGCAGGCGCACGACGCTCAGGCGATAGAACAGATCCTGGCGGAAGCGACCGGCGCGCACTTCGCTCTCGAGGTCGCGGTTCGTCGCCGCGATGATGCGGACGTCGACCTTGTTCGGTTTCGTCGCGCCGACGCGCCGCACCTCGCGCTGCTCGAGCGCGCGGAGCAGCTTCGGCTGCAGGTCGAGCGGCAGCTCGCCGAGCTCGTCGAGGAACAGCGTGCCGCCATCGGCCTGCTCGAACAGACCGGTGCGCGTCATCATCGCGCCGGTGAAGCTGCCCTTCTCGTGACCGAACAGCTCGCTCTCGATCAGGTTCGGCGGCACAGCACCGCAATCGAACACGACGAGCTCGTTCTTGCCGCGCGGCGACAGCATGTGGATCGACTGCGCGACCACTTCCTTGCCGGTGCCGGTCTCGCCGTCGATCACGACCGTCGTCGCGGTCGGCGCGATCTTCTCGATGATCGAGTAGATCTCGCGCATCTTCGAGTTCGCACCGATCAGCGCGCCGCAGCGGTCCGCGCGCGACGGGACGATCTGGACCTCTTCTTCGCGCGCGTTGAACTTGAGCAGGCTCTGGCCGACCGCGACCTGGCAGCCGGGCTTCAGGAAGCCCTCGCGGACGCGCACCTTGTTGATGAACGTGCCGTTCGTCGAGTGGTTGTCGACGAGCACGTAGCCGGTGTCGTCCTGGACGATCTTGCAGTGGTAGCGCGACACCGTGTCGTCGTTGAGGACGACATCGTTGTCTTCCATCGAGCCGATGCGGATCTCTTCCTTGTCGAAGACCCACTCGGCCGTCGGATCGTCGACGCCCTGCAGGATGCAACGCCGCAGATGCAACGTCGGCCCGCGGTCGAGGTAACTGACCTTGGTCGGCGGAACGAAGTCAGGGAACTTCTTCATGAAACCCGCGCGGCCATCATACTCGAAATGGCGTTTTGTCGCTCGAAGCACGCGTTATGCATGGATCTTGGCGCGTGGAGGGGAAGAAAGAGGGCGGTCCAATGGCGACGGAAAAGACAGCAACTGCGACGGAAGCGAAGGGAACCGAGAAGCTAAAGGAGAAGCTGAAAGGGCGGCTAGACGAAGCAAGACAACGTTTGGAACAGGCGAAGACCGACATCGAGAACCTCCATGCCGAGGATGAGGCGGCGGTTCGCGCGAAGGCGGCCGAGATCCGCGAGCGCATCGACTCGCAGAAAGCGCGGGCGCAGAGCGTGAAGGGCCAGGTGTCGGGCTGGCTCCGCGAGAAACAGGAGCAGGGTGAATCGGCGATCAGCTCGTGGCGACAGAAACGCGAGATCAAGCGGCTCGAGCATCGCGCCGACAAGGCCGAGGAATACGCGGTCAACGCGTTCGTCGTGGCGATGATGGATGCGGATGAGGCCGAGATGGCGGTGCTAGAAGCATTCGCGGCTCGGCTCGATGCCGATGCGGCTTACGTTCAGTAAGCCGCGAAGCGGCGCACGACAAACACTGTGCACCGCGGGCGTAGCGATGGGCGCGTCAGATGAATGGCGAGTGCTAGCGCATCCGCAACAGGGCGGTGCGACCAGGGATGCTCGTCGCCGGCTGTTTCGGTTGGCTCGGGTCACTCGGCGCATTGATCGGCGCCTCGCATGGGACGACTTCCATGCCATGCGCACACACGTTCAAGAGCTGCCCGAGATCGCGCGTGTATGTTTCGAACGCGCGCTTGCGCCACTCGAGCTCATCGCGTGCCCAGTGCCTCTCGACGCTCCATAACAGCACCGCGGTTCCGGCGCTGGCGCCGAATGTGATCCATGTCCACGGCAGACCCGAGTCGGACGTGTTGCGGTCCACCGCAATGCCGAGCACGAAGCCGCCCGCGAGCACGACGATCGACGCGTACCAGGCAGTGTTCGATCTGTTGCGCGCATGCACGCTGCGCCGCGCATGCTCCATCGTCTCGCTGTCGGCACCGACGAGCGGCTCGAGATCCTCGGGCGACACGACCTCGACCTGCTCGACGCCCTTTTGCTTGTCGCCGAGGAACAGCGTCTTGTTTGTCTCGACGTCGTTCGTCGTGACAGTGCCCTCTGCGGTCGGGCGACGCTGCCAGAACAGCTGCACGCGTTCCTGTGGTGTGATGCCAGGCCGCGGCGGGTCGAGGCGCACGTGGTACTGCTCGCGGCCACACGCTGCGAGTGCGAGCCAGAGCATGCACTCCCTCATTTTTGCCTCAACGCTTTGAGCGCCGGATCGGGTTCCTGCGGTGTGGTACCGGGCGTGCTCTGCTCGCAGGCGACCACGTTCATGCCATTGACGCAGACGTTGAACGTCGTCGCCAGACTCTCGTCGTAGCTGTTGAAGACGAGCTTGGTCTTCTCCTTGATCTCGCGGTCGTAGCCGTACACGCCGTAGGCCCAGCCGATGAGTCCGCCGGCCATCGTCGCGCCGCCGATGAGCGCGAGCTCGTCGCCGTAGTTGAATGCGAGCATCATCGTCACGAAACCGGCGGCAAACACGAGGCCGCCGATTCGCGACACACGCTTGGCCTTGTGGCGCGCTGTCTCGACGTCGTGTGCCGCAGCGGCCGCGGGGCTACCTTGTGGCAGCACCGGCAGCAGGTCTTCGGCGTACCGCACGACGTTGCCTGCCCCGATCCGCAGCAATGGTGTTGATGTGCTCGTGCAGCCGTGATTACAGGTCGTGACGACCTCGACGCCGGTGGCTTCCGTGCGGAGCTTGTTGAATGCGTCGACCCGCTGGTCGGGGGTGAGGTTCGGCGGCGGAGCGGCGATGTTGACGTGTGGCTTCTCGCCGCAAGCGATCAACAACAGAGCGAAGCACAAGAAGACGCGCACGCCGAACATGATGCATTAGCGTCGGCATCATTTGAATGTGGGCACGCGTCGTACCGTGCGTGTGCGCACGGCGTCGCAACCGATTGCTGCGTCAGCGACGAACCGTGATGGTCCGGGCCGGTTGGCCGAGTCCCTGCTCGACCCGCATCAACTGGCCGTACTCCGAGTACGCGGCAAAGACCGCGGGACGGTTCTGCTGGACCATCGCGATCACGGCCTGCGGCGAGAGCGTCGTCGCGTACATCACGACTTTGCGGTCGGCGCCGTGCAGCGGGTTCTTCACGTCCATCGACTCGCGTTCGCCGAACGTGATCGTCACGATTCGATCGTTCGGGATGCCGTTGCGAATGAGACGGTTGCGCACCGCTTCCATGCGACGCGTCGCGAGGTCGTCGTTGTACGGCACGCGACCGGCTGCATCCGCATGGCCCTCGAGGATGATCTGATGCTTCGGATGGCTATAGAGCCAGCGCGATGCGCGGTCGACGTCGTCGTAGCCTTCCGCCGTCAGCCGTGCCTTGTCGAGCTCGAACGGCACCACCGCCCACGGATCGATCGGCTTTGCAGCGTCGGGCGACGCAACGAGGCCACGCGGGATGTGACGGGGCGGCGTCGCCTCGACGAAATCAGGTCCGGTCGTGCTGTCGATGTTCTTGTGCTTGTCTGCGAGCGCGACCGACGACAGCAGCAACGCACTTACGATGATTCCTACTTTCGCCAACATGCTCCAAGGAATCAGCATCTCGTGTGCCAGCGGCACGTGATGTGCTTCACCGCTCATCATGTCGCTCGTTCGCGCACGCCAACCAAAACCGCTACCTGACGACGTGCCGGGCGCTGAGGGATTCCTCCCCGAGCGGCATACGTTACCGACACTGCGCGCTGCGATCCCAACGTGCCGAGGCTGCGCGCTGTACAAGCACGCCACGCAGGCCGTGTTCGGCGAAGGATCCGCAGCGTCGCGCGTGATGCTGATCGGAGAAGTTCCGGGTGATCGGGAAGATGTCGTAGGCCGCCCGTTCGTCGGTCCCGCCGGCAAGCTGCTCGA
>DASUFX010000265.1:0-3823 GCA_036274355.1 Kofleriaceae bacterium
CACGCCCGTCGCCATCAGGATCATCATCGTCGAGTAGATGATCAGGATGGCGAGCGCCATGATGATCGTGACGCCGAGGTTCGCGAGTAGCGCGATCGCCGAGATGATGATCACGTACGTCGCGAGCAGCGGGCTGTACGAGCCGCCGGTGAAATAGATCGCACCGGTGAGCAGCACGACGTCGGCGGTCGTGTTGAGCACCTGCGTGATCGCGACGAACCGATCGCGGACCAACGCGAGCCAGGCGAGCGAGTTCGTGAGCACCTTCGTCGAGATCAGGCCGACGAACGCCCACCGAAACGGTGTGAGGTCGAGCGCCGACGCGGCTACGGCGAGCACGGCGAACGCTGCCGCGAGCGCATAGCCCGTGTAGATGCCAAACCGCAGCTTCGACCGGTTGGCCGGCGAAACAGCGTCCGCGATCGACGCGGGGAACTTCACCCGCGTATCTTAGTCCATCAGACCCGCGTACTTAGCGGTTGGGGTCAGGCACTACTTGTACTACTTACGCTTCGCCGAGCAGCTGGCGGACCTGGGCGAGCAGCTGCACGAGGTCGAAGGGCTTGGTCAAATAGCCGTCCGCGAGCGCACCGAGCTGGACCGTTCGGGTCGACTGATCCTGGTCGGTATAGACGGCGCTCATCAACATGACCGGCGTCTGGGTGCCGCGGCTTTTGATCTCGCGGACGAGCTCGAACCCGTTCTTGCGCGGCAGCTGCACGTCGACGAGGCACAGGTCGGGTGACGTGCGATCGAACTGCTCGATGCCCTCCGGTCCCGACGCCGCCGCGATGGTCTGGTAGCCGTTGGCCGCCAGGAAATCCATCAGGATCATCTGATTGACCGGATCATCCTCGACGACGAGGATCTTCTTCACGTCGTCGAGCGTAGCACTTATTCGAAACGGTTCGATGGCACCGGACCGCCAGCCCACAACCGTGCACGTTGACCTGGTAACGGCGGCCACGCTTTTTCGCAAAGCGTTGCCCAACGTGTGACGTCGTCGGCGGATGTCTCCTCGGTATCGAGACCGGGGCTCGACGCAATTTCCGCGACCACGTCCTCGACGGTGCGCTCGCCGTCCCAGGGTGCGGCGATGATCTGATAGAGCACCGTCGTCACGTCCGGCGCGATCGGAAAGTCTTGCGTCCACGGGCTGGCGTGCGCGTAGACGATCTGATCCGGCTTGCGCTGCTGTAGGCGTTGTATGTCTTGCGCAGGCAACTCTGCGAGGTCGTACACGACCACCAACCCGGGCGCCGGAACGCCAACCGCGGGCCACGGAGCGATCGGCAGATCGACCATCCGCGAGACCGCACGTGCGAGGATCTCGTGATTGCGGCCCGGCGGCGCGTAGACGCAGGGCACGTGCAACGCACGCACGAGCGGCGCCAGTCGCGCGATCCCGGTGGCGACGCGCCCGATCGAGTCTTGCAGCCACGCATAGCGGCCGTGCATCGGCTGCTCGAAGCCGTATGGCGATTGATGCGCAACCAACGTGCCGGTCAGTACGTACTGCCAGCCGCGCAGATCGCGCTCGTCGAGCGAGCTGACGCCGGCGATGCGATCCGCGCGCTCGGTGATCGCCGTGATCGTCGCCTTCATCGACTCGGTCTCGGGCGAATCGGGCGTGAGCCGGGCGAGCACGGTGCGCGTCGTGTCCAGCCGCCCGGTCATGGCGGCGTTGAACGCGTAGAGGTACTCGCACAAGAAGCTGCGATTGCGCAGCGACGCGTGCTGCTCGAGGATCGCGAACGCATCGTTGTACGCGAGCGCGCTCTCGAGCGCCGATACGAGCTCGCAGACGACTTCCTCGCTGTCACCGACGAGCGACAGGCACCGCCAGAGCACGCTCGCCGCGATCGAGGGCGCGCCTGCATCGATAAGCGCATAGCCAAGATCGTATAGATGATCCGGACTGTCCGGATCGCGGACTGCTGCGGCGGCGACATCGGCCAGCTCACCGGCGCCGCGCCCCGCCGCGAGGTGCCCGAGTACCTCGAGCCATGCCGCGACATCCGTGAGCTCCTTGCCGCGCGGCCAGCCCAGTCGAGCTCGGACCCGAGCAAACGCTGCGCGATCATCGCCGCTGGTGATCAGCGCTTTGATCGCAGCGAGCTCGTCTCGGTCAGTCATCCGATTTTGGCGAGCTGCACGGAAAGGTTCCACAGCTTCTCGCGAGCATCGGCATCACGCGCGGCGCTCGACGGTTGCGTGGCGACGCCGTCGCTGTAATAGCTTCCCGACGGTTCGTCTTCGTTCGCGCCGCTCGCCAGCATCACCGACGTGCGCGCGCCTGCGTCCGGCGCGATGCCCTGCACTGGCCCGAAGCCCTGACGCAACAACTTCGTGCCGACGACACCTGGATGCACGCTGTACGCGAGCAGCTTCGACGGCTCGTGGCGATCGGCAAGCGTGAGCGCGTGCATGACCTGCGCGAGCTTCGACTGCGCGTATGCCGCGTAACCGGTCCACGAGCTCGCGAGCTGGAGGTCATTGAAGTGAATGCGACCGCGCGTATGCGCGACCGACGACAGGTTGATCACGCGCGACGCCATGCCTTCGGCGCTGTCGGTGAGCCGCGGACCGAGCAGCTCGGTGAGCAAGAACGGCCCGAGGTAGTTCACGGCGAACGTGGTCTCGATGTCATCCGACGTCACGACGCGCTCGTTCGCGAAGATGCCGGCGTTGTTGACGAGCACGTGTAGCTTCGGCGCGAGCTCGAGCACCTGACCGGCGCCGCGGCGAACCTCGGCGAGTCGGCCGATGTCGAACGACACGCCATCGAATTCGCCGCCCGGCAGCTCTTCCTTCAGCCACGCGATCGTCGCGTCGACCTTCTGCTTGCTGCGGCCGTGAACGATGACCTTGATGCCCTTCGCGGCGAGCTGACGCGCGGTTTGCCTCCCGATACCGTCGGTGGAACCGGTGACAAGCGCTACGCGATCGGCCATGCGCCGACTCTACGGCGACAACTTGCGGGCGCGCAATGCACGACTGAAGGCCGACGGGACGTGGGGCGGCGCAAATTCCCGGGATGACCGACCTGGCGGAATCTGCGGCGTAATCCCCGTCCACGCCTCGAGCTTTGCGAAGGCGGCCTCACGGTCGGCATCGGTCAGCTTGGTGAGCCGCGAGCCATGGGTGCCCTCGGGCTGGATGAGCAGTAGCGAGTCTTTCGCACGGCCGAGCTCGAACTGGCCGCCCGTCCACGGATCCCACTGGCCGTAGATGAACAGGAACCGATCGCCCTGTTCGCGCACGAACTTGTCGACGTCGAGCATCGCCGCGGCGTCGTCGTACGCAGGCTGCGCGGTCGGCAGCGCGTTCAAGTAATCCGCATCGGTGTACTGCAGATACGGATCGAGGTACATCGCGCCACCGTCGGGGTAACCGAGCTGGTTGTACGCCTGGTAGTAGTACGCGTCGAACTGGTCGATACGCGCGTCGCTGTTATCCGAGACCGGCGAGATGTCGTCGAGGAACTTCCACATCACGTTGTCGTCGGTGGTGACCGCTGGCACCGTCGCGCATTGCCCGACGCCGAAGTACTGCCAGAACGCCCACTCGAGGTTGAAGATCGCGGACTCGACGGCGGGGCCGATCGGGACGCGGTTGTAATAGAAGTTATTCGCGGCGGCCTGCGCCTGCGCCTTCGCGAGCATCGCATCGCGGCGATTCGCGAGCATGTCGGTGGCGATGGCGCGCACCTGGTTGCGGCACTCGTCGGTGCCGAGCGTGTCGAGGAACGGGTTGTAGCGCGCGTCGGGCGCGCCAAACGAGATCGGCGCGACGTACGGCACCGTGCCGTCGACGTCGTCGG
>DASUFX010000266.1:0-5134 GCA_036274355.1 Kofleriaceae bacterium
CGCCGGCAGCACGCAGTTCTCGATCGACCTCGGGTTTCCGTTCCGGTACGCGATCAAGCCCGAGATCGCGATCGTCGCGCTGCAGACGTTGATGCAGATCGACTTCAACGAAGCGAAGACCGACCATGTCACCGTGAAGTCGGAGACGGATCCGGCCACGATGATGACGCGGATCACGTCGGAGAATACGGGCGACGGCGCGAAGCCCGACCTCAATCCGTCGATCGGCATCGCGACGAACCCGGTGCCGCCACTGTCGGTCGTCGTCTATGCGCAGCTGCGCATTCCCGACTTCGACACATCGGCCGGTGCGTTCCAGGTGCCGGTCACCGGCCGCATCGAGTTCTCGCCGAACCAGAAGTTCGACGTCGGTCTCGAGTTCACGCTGCTCAACGTCAAGCCGCCCGACGGACAGAGCCCGATCGAGAATCGTTTCCTCGCGCTCTTCGTGCAGTCGAGGTTCGGCAAGTGAAAGTTTGCCCGCGCTGCTTCACGCGATTCCCCGACGGGGAGCGCTTCTGTTTGCATGACTCCGCGGTCCTCGTCGAAGAAGAGGACATCGCACGGCTCGGTCACAACATCGGTAACTACCGCCTCGACAAGATTCTCGGTCGCGGCGGCATGGGCACCGTGTACATGGGCGAGCACATCTACATCAAGAAGCCCGTTGCGGTGAAAGTGCTGCACCCGCAGTTCGCGCGGTATCAGGAAGCGATTCACCGCTTCCTGCGCGAGGCGCGTGCGGCGACGTCGATCAATCACCCGAACATCGTCGATGTCACCGACTTCGGCATCTTGCCCGAGGGACCGGTCTACTTCGTGATGGAGTTCCTCGAGGGCAAGTCGCTCGAGGATTTGATCGAGAAGGAAGGCGCGGTCGAGCTGCACCGTGCGCTGAACATCGCGAACCAGATCGCGCTCGCTCTCGATGCGGCGCACGCGGTCGGCGTGATCCACCGCGACCTCAAGCCCGACAACATCATGCTGCTGAAGCGGCCCGGTCGCCGCGATCTAGTCCGCATGACTCCGGACCAGAACTGGATCACCGAGCGCGAGGAATCGTACGACTTCGTCAAAGTCCTCGACTTCGGCATTGCGAAGGTGCTGATCCAGGACGAGCTGATGGCCGAGACCGTTCAGGGCGCGGTGTTCGGAACTCCCGAGTACATGTCGCCCGAAGCTGCACGTGGCGAAGACGTCGACCATCGCGCCGACGTCTACTCGCTCGGCGTCATCCTGTTCGACATGCTGTGCGGTCGGCCGCCGTTCGAGGCGCCGCAGTCGAGCGAAGTGCTCGCCATGCACATCCACTCGCCGCCACCGTCGCCGCGCGAGTTCGCGCCGCACCGGGAAATCACGGAACAAGCCGAGGCTGTGATCCTGAAAGCAATGCAAAAGGATCCGGCGCGCCGCTACCAGAACATGGTCGAGTTCCGTCGCGACCTCGAGATCTCCTACGGTTCGATTTCGTACCGTCGGCGCGGCGCTCCCGGCGGGCGCATCGAGCCGCGCGGCATGGAAGCGCGCGCTCCCAAGAAGCGGCTGACCGAAGAGCTCGACGAGTGGATCACGAACGACCCATCGGGGATGTCGGTCGAGCAAGCCCGCATGATGTCGCTGGTCGAGACAGCCGAAAAGGCTTTCACTCCTACTGGAATGTCGCCCGCGGAAGCCGAGCGGATCGCCAACGCACTCGATCGCGCGCTCGATGACGACGAGTAGCGTGCAAGTTTTTCGCTTAGCACCCCCGACGTAACCTTCTCGGCTCGGTAGACGTGCTAGTTTGCAGCCGTTGATGTCTGCAAACCAAGCCAACCAATCAGGCCAAATCACGTTGCGCAAGGACGTGAAATTCAATGGCGTGAAGGTGTTCTCGGCGACGATGGTGGCGGACCGTGATCAGTTGGGCGAGAAGGTGACCGCTTGGATCCAAGCGAATAAGGAGAAGAAAGTCACGGACATCGTTATCACGCAGTCGAGTGACGAAGCCTTTCACTGCATCGCAATCACCGTTTTCTACTGGGAAGACAGGACCTGAGGAAACTCAATTTCTCGTCGGGCCCAGCCGTCCTTCCTGAAGCTGTGCTGCGGCGAGCGCAGCAAGCGATCTGGGATCTGGACGGATCCGGCATCGGCATTCTCGAGCACAGTCATCGCGGCAAGGAGTTCGGTCGCGTGCTCGATCGCGCCGAAGCGCTCGTGCGCGAGGTGGGCGGCATCGGCGACGAATTCGCGATCCTGTTCATGACCTGCGGTGCGACGCAGCACTTCGCACTCGCGCCACAGAACTTTCTTGGCGTCGGCGTAACAGCGGACTACTGCCACACCGGCATCTGGTCCGGCAAAGCGATGGAGGATGCGAAGCGCTACGGCAGCGTGCACGTCGCGTGCAGCGCCGAAGCGGACAACTTCGCAAGCGTGCCGACAAGCTTCTCGTGGTCGGCATCACCACGCTACGTGCACTACACGAGCAACGAGACGATCTACGGCACAGAGTGGCAGAGCCCACCGAAGGCGCCGGCACCGCTCGTCTGCGATGCATCGAGCGACATCTTCAGCAAGCCGCTCGTGCTCGACGGCCACGCGATGATCTACGCCGGTGCACAGAAGAACCTCGGTCCATCGGGCATCTCGCTCGTGATCGCGCGGCGCGACTTCATCGCGACCGGCACGAAAGATCTGCCAGCGCTCTACCAGTACCGCACGTACGAAGCGGAGCGCTCGATGCACAACACGCCCAACACGTTCGGCATCTGGATGATCGCGGAAGTGTGCGCGTGGATCAAAGAGCAAGGCGGGCTCGCCGCGATGGCGGAGCACAATCGCAAGAAGGCGCAGCTGCTCTACGACGCACTCGACGCGAGCAAGGTCTGGCGCACGCACGCGAAGCCGGGCAGCCGCTCGCTGATGAACGTCACGTTCCGCGGTGCGACGAAAGAGATCGAGGAACAGCTCATCGCGCGCGCCGAGGAGCGCGGCTTGAGTGGATTACGTGGCCACCGCTCGGTGGGAGGGATGCGCGCGAGTCTGTACAATGCGTTCCCGGAAGACGGCGTGCGCAAGCTCGTCGATCTACTGCACGAGCTCGAACGATGAAATTCCTCACAGCGGCGGGGCAGCGGGCGATCGAAGACGCGGTCGCTGCGATCGAGGCGGTCTCCTCGGCGGAGATCGTGATCGCGGTCCGGCCGCGTGCGCGCCACGCGCTGATGCAGCACGCAACGGTCGGCATCGTCGCTGCGATCGCGATCCTCGCATTCACGCTCTACAGCCCGATCGAGTTCTCGCTGTGGCAAATCCTGGTGCTGCCGATCTTCGCCGGCATCCTCGGCGCGCTGCTCGTCGAGGCGATCCCACCGCTGTACCGCTTCGTCGAGCCGCCGTGGCTGCGCTACGAGCACGTGCGCGAGGCCGCGTACGCGGCATTCGTCGAGAAGCGTGTCCACGCGACGCGTGACCGAACCGGGGTTCTGATCTACGTCGCGGTGCGCGAGCGGATGGTCGAAGTCGTCGGCGACCTCGCGGTGGCCGACAAGCTCGGCATCGAGGGGATCGCTGCGATGGCAGGCACGCTCGAAGCGTTCGTTCCCCGCGGCAGTGAAGCGTTCGGCAAGGCGCTCGCCGGACAGGTCGACGAATTCGCGAAGGCGTTGCCGCGTCGCGCCGATGATATCGACGAGCTATCGAACGCGGTCACCGTGTTCGGCGCTCCGCCCCGCCAGCGCAAGGCCGTGTCATGAGCTGGCCGCCTCGTCGCGCGGCCCTTCTCCTCGGTCTGTTCGTCGTCGGTGCACTCGCCGGCGTCGCCGCAGCACGCCCCGGTGGCGGGCAGAGCTACTCCGGCGGCGGTCACAGCTACTCGGGTGGCGGCGGTTACTCGAGCGGGCACAGCTACTCGGGTGGCAGCTACTCGTCGTCGAATAGTGGTGGTGGTTCGCTCAGCGCAGGAGCGGCGCTCGGAATCCTGTTCGGCTTCGCGATCATGATCGTGATCATCGCGGTGGTACAGGGTGCGCAATCGAACGCGTACACGAGTGCGCTCACCGCGCCGACACCCCCGCCGAGACTCGATCTCCAGCCACTACTGTCGCGCGATCCCGACTTCTCGCGCGTTGCATTCGAAGACTTCGCCTACCGATTGTACTCGGAGTCACAGCGCGCGAGGCACGCTCGCGACGAGCTCATCAAGCTGGCGCCGTATCTCGGTGCCGGCGCCTTCGATGGCCTACTGCGCAGAGCATCGCGTGTCGAGCAAGTCGTGATCGGCAACCTGCGTATCATCCAGGTCGGCGCCGAGCTCGCCGGTACGCGCACGAAGGTCGTCGTCGCGATCGAAGCGAACCTCGCGGGGCCGAGTGGCACGACGAACGCGTTGGAGCGCTGGACGTTCCTGCGCGCGCCGAACGTGACGACGCGACCGCCGGAGCGCACGCGAACGTTCGCGTGCCCGAACTGCAATGCTCCGTTCGCGAGCGGCGAGACGTGGCGCACCTGCGCACATTGCGGCACGGACATCGAAACCGGAAAGTTCGATTGGACGGTCGACGCGATCGCCGTCGATGCCGAGACCAGCGTCGGTCAGACCTTGACCGGCACCGTCGAGGAAGTCGGCAATGACTTCCCGACGCTGATCGAGCCCGAAGCGCAAGAACGCCTCATGCAGCTGCGCCAAGACGACACTGCGGTGACCTGGGATGCATTCACCGCGCGCGTTGCGATGATCTACGCTCGGCTCAACAGCGCGTGGAACGCGCAGGAGCTCGCGCCGGTACGCGGCCTCGTCACCGCCTCGCTCTTGCAGTACCTGCAGTACTGGATCGACGAGTACAAGCGCCAGACATTCGCGAACAAGCTCGAGGAAGCGCGCATCTCGCACATCGCGCTCGCGAAGGTGACGCGCGACAAATGGTTCGACGCGATCACGGTGCGTGTCTACGCCGACGGCCTCGACTTCACGGTCGACAAGGAGCAGCGCGTCGTCGGCGGTTCGCGCAGCAACCGGCGCGCGTATACCGAGTACTGGACGTTCATTCGCTCGTCGGCTCGCCGTGGCCCAGTGACCGTCGATCCGAAGTGCCCGAACTGCGGCGCGCCGCTCGCGATCAGCAACGCAGGTGTATGCACGCATTGCAAC
>DASUFX010000267.1:0-2869 GCA_036274355.1 Kofleriaceae bacterium
GTCGCAGCAACCGAAGAGCAATCCGCCGACGTCCAACCCGCCGACGTCGCAGCAGCGTCCGGTGACGCCGCGCCCTGCACCGCAAGCATCGACCACATCCGGTTCGTTCGTCGTGCCGCCGCGCCGGCCGATCGGTCTCATGGTCGTCGTGCTGCTCGTCGATCTCGGCCTCGCGGCGACGGGCGGTGTGCTGCTGAGCAAAGGTCTCGCGTCGAAGGACGAGAAGAAGAGCGAACCGAAGAGCGAGCCCGCGCCCGTCGAGAAGAAGAGCGAGCTCGAAACGCATCCTGCCGCTCCGGCCGTGCCGGCAGCTGCTGTAGCACCGGCGCCCGCCACGAGCGCCGCGACGGCCGTGATCGCCGCTGCGCCCGCCGCCGAACCCAAACCGAACGTCGCGGCGCGCGAATCGCCGAAGCGTGACAAGGCAGCGACCCACCCGACCAAGCCCGACGACAAACCGGTCACCAAGCCCGACGACAAACCCATCACCAAGCCCGACGACAAACCGGTGACGAAGCCTGCCGAGCAGAAGGGTGATGCGGAGGTCGTCGCGAAGGTGCCTGCCCAGCCGCAGGACCCGTATCAGGCTCCCAACACCGAGCAAGAGATCGATGCTGTCGCCGCACGGTCGAGCGCTGCGTTCGCGCGCTGCGCCGCCGCTCAATCCGCGCATGGCTCGATCAAGATAGCGTTCCAGGTTCGCTACGACGGTCGCGTGATCAACGCGGCGGCCGTCGAGAACACGACGAACAATGCCGACCTCGCGCGCTGTCTCGTCACCGAAATCTCGTCGTGGCACGTGTCCGCGCACAACGGCACGACCATCAACATGCTGAGACCGTTCACCTACCCGTGATCCTATGACCATCGACTCCGGCTCTCATCGGACCGTTCATTCCGGCGCGCATGCTGCGCTCGTCGGTGTCGAAGTGCTCGTGCTCGACGCAGATCAACGCGTCCACGCGGGAATCACTCAGCTACTCGCGGAAGCGAGCTTGCACGTCACGACCGCGACCGACGCCGAACGTGCGCTGGCGTTGATCGACAAGAGCTTCTTCGCAGTCGCACTGGTCGATATCGACACGCCGACGCCGAGTGCAGGCATCGCGACAATTGCCGAGATCAAGCACCGCTCGCCGACGACGATGATCGTCGCATTGACGCCGCGCCGCTCGTACGAGGACGCGGTCGAAGCCGTGCGCGCTGGCGCCGTCGATCTCATCCTCAAGGCTCCCGAGTCGGTCGCGTATCTCAAGGAGCGCGTGCTGGCAGCGGCCGGTCGTTCTGTCGGCAAACGCGAGGTCGACAGCGTGCTCCACGAAGTGCGCAAGGTGCACGACGAGTTCCTCGAGCGGTTCATGGCGGCCGAGCGCCGTGCGATCGACGCCGACGACAAGATCGCCGGTCGCGATCACTCGCGCATGGTCAACATCGACGAGCTCCGCGTTCTCGTTGTCGACGAGGTCGATGACTTCGTGTCGACGATGGAACAGGCGAAACCGAAAGGCTTTGGTTTCGTGCATGCGTCGTCGGGGGGCGAAGCACTCGACCGCATCAGCAGCGGCGAATTCCACTATGCGATGATCGCGGAGGACGTCAGCGACCTTCCCGCGAAGACGATCGCGAAGACGATCCGGACGCAGCGTCCCGACACCGTCGTGCTGACGTTCCTCGGTCCGTCGGACAATGGCCACGTCCATCTCATCGACGCGACGGGAAGCAAGCCGATCTTGAAGCCGTTCACCGATCCGAAGCAGTTGATCAGCCGGCTCGACGAGCTTGCCGAAGCGTGGCGCGCGAAGACGAAGGAACGCCGCTACACGCAGGCGTTCCGCGAGAAGCACTACGACTTCTTGCGCAAGTACGTCGAGCTGAAGACGAAGATCGATCGCGCGATCGGCGAAGTTCCGGGCTAACGCCGGAGCCACACGCGCGCGCGATCTTCGAGCGCGAACTGCAAGCGCTTGCGCTGCACGCGTCCCCAGATCAGCCGCGTCTCGTCGGTCGCGAGGCTCTGCTTGTAGCGGGCGTCGCCGCCGAGCAAGTCGTAGATCGCGTGGCCCTGCTTCGCGCAATGCTCGACCGCGTGGGCATGACAGAGGTAGCCGGGGCGCAGGTGACGATCGGCCGGCGTGCCGAAGCCCGACTGATAGAACAGCACGCGATCGGCGGCGACGAAGTTATAGAGGCAGCCGATCGTCAGCTCTTCGTTCCGCACGCGGATGAGCTGCACTTCGCCGTGGCGGACGCGCTGCGCGATCAGCCGGCGATGAAAGCGATCGAACCACGGGTCGGCGAACGCACCGGGCTGGCCGCGCTCGCGCCACGATCGCTGATGGAGCGCGACGAGCTCGTTGTAGAACGTGATCGCGTCGCGATCGTCGCCCGCAACCTCGAACGTCACGTTGCCGGCCACGCGTTGCGCCTTGCGGACCTGCGCGCGCGTCGACGCGCCGAGCAGCGGGACGTAGCCCTGGTCGCGGACCTTCGCGAGATCGATCTGATAATTCGCGACTTCGCGATCGATCCGCACGCGCAGGTTGCCGCCGAGCGCGCTGAGCGCAGCGAACGCGGTCGCATCGCATGCCGGCAGATGAACCTCGTCCCAGTTGCCCGGCAGCAGCTGCACGAGCGTCGCGAGCGACGCGCCAGGATCGACCGACAACAGCGCGTTGTGCTCGAGGCAGAGCTCGTCGAACGCCTCGACGCCAGTCGCGTTGAGAAACCGAGCGCGGCTCGGCACCACGTGATGACGGCGGAGCCATCGACTCCCGACGAAACAGGCGGCCACCGGCTCGCCGTCGTGATGAAGGATCGCGAGCTTGGGCGCCTCGGCGCGCGGCAAGCACGCGAGCCAGTTCTCCATCCA
>DASUFX010000268.1:0-4947 GCA_036274355.1 Kofleriaceae bacterium
AGTGAGCTGGTTGGATGTCGTCGATCTTCATGCCGCGACGCTAACGCAATTCAGCGCGCGAGATCGGCGAGGCGCTGCGCGATCCGTGCGGCGGTGTCAGCGGCCCTGAAGTCCGGATTGACCGGCGGCTCGTAGTCGACACCGACGCCGGGCACGAGCTCGCCCGCGCCGGCGTACGTCCCCTTGCGATCGCGGCGCTTGCACTCTTCGAGCGGCGTATCGACGTAGATCTCGACGAACTGTGGCGCCAGGCTGCGCGCAGCATCGCGAAACACGCGGCGATGCGCGGTCGCCGGCACGAGCACGATGTGGCCTTGATTCGCGACGAGCGCGGCGATCCGGGCGAGCGTGCCGTAGAGCGCCGCACGCGAGCCGTTGTCGTAACCGAGCGGCGGCGTGATCGACGCGCGCAGGTCGTCGCTGTCGAGCATGACCGGCTTGATGCCGCGCGCCTTCAGCTCGTTACCGACCGCGCCTGCGAGCGTCGTCTTGCCCGACGACGGAAGACCCGTGAACCACGCGACCACTCCGGTCATGCCATTGCCTCCGCTCCTCCGCTCTCCATCATGCCATTGCTTCGGCACCCCAGGCGGGATCGAACCGCTCGGCGGCGAGCGCGCGCTCGGCGAACGTCAGGATGCGATCGCGATCCGCATCTGCCGTGTGCGGGTACCACTTCGGGCTCGCGAGCACGAGCGCGCGCCAGGCGTAGAACGGCGCGACGGCAGCGAGCACGTCGACGCGATCCCCCGCGAGGTACGTCTGCCAGAATCGCTCCCACAGCGTGCCGAGCCCACCGGCCCAGCGTGGGTGACCGACACCCATGAACAGGAAATTGATCGTCAGGCACGCGACGTCGTCGGCCGGATCGCCTTCGCTGCCGCGACTCGCGTCGAGCAAGTAGACGTCGTCGGCAACGATGATGTTGAACGGATGGCAGTCGCCGTGCGTGCGGCGGAGCCGTTCGGTGCGGTCGCGAAGCTTCCAGCGCCAGCGCAGGCACGCCTCTTCGAGCCGGCGCAATCGCGGCGTCAGGTCGCTCGGTGCGTAGCTGTCGACGAGGCCGAAGATGCCTTCGCCGTGGCCGAGCAGATCGCGGATCGCGCGCGTGTACGCGCCGGCATGCGAGCCATGCACGCTGTGGATCTCGAGCAGTAATGTTGCGAGCCGCTCGGCGTGCACCAGGTCCTGCGACAACGCTTTGCCGGCCTTCGCGATGCGACGCAGCTCGTCTGCGTACAGCATGCCGTCGACCCACGTCGTCAAGAGATACGGCTCGCCGGTGCCGGCGATCGAGACGAGCGCGCCATCGTCACGCACGACGCCTGCATCGATCGCGCGGACGTGATTCGGCAGCTTGCCGAACGTGTCGAACGCGAGCACGAGATTGCCGACGCGATCCGAGCGGCGATCGTGGCCGAAGTCATCGGCGCGTGCGGTGTGGAACACGAGTGACTGGCGCGCGCCGGCGACCGTGAGCTCGATGCGCAGCGGCTTGCCGTAGCCGAGCGCCTTCATCGCTTCGCCGCTCGACTCGTCGTCGCGTAGCGCGGTGACATGGTCGATCGTCGCCCCTGGGAACAGCTGCTCGAGGCGAGCGCGCAGTCCGGTTGGCAGCATCAGGAATACTTAGCAGCGACCGCTTCTTCGGCGAGCTCTTCGAAGCTCATCCGCTGGCTTCTCTCTAGCTCCTCACGCGTGAACAAGAACCGCGCTGCGCGATCTTCCGCACCGAGTGCGCGCAAGAACAGCGGGCCGAACAACCGTCCCCAGATCGGATGATTGTAGAGGTTCTGCGTGCCGATCATGAATTTCGAGAATGGTTGGCGCGCAACCGTCGGCTTACGCATCACGAGCTGGATACGTTTGAATGCTTCCTGAACGCGGCGACCGGACGGATCGGTGCGATCCATCGGCGCGAGGAAGACCTCCTGAAGGAACGGGCGCGCATGCCACATCATCGTGACGAGCGCGCGAAGGCCCGACGCGAGCTCGCGCATGCTCGGCCGGCGGCGCGTGCGCAGGTGCGCGAGGTACTCGTCAGACGAGTAGTGCTCGGTCATGTGGAAGTCGATCGCGATGTGGCGTGACTCGTCGCGGTTGATGAGGTGCATCGCGCGATGGCTCATCTCGTCCGCGACGTAATCGTCGAGGGACCGTAGCAACGCCACGTCGAGGATGAGCTCACCTGAGGTGATGTAGGCGTTTGCGATCTCGGGTGAGGCTTTGCGCGCCAATGCGAGGAAGTGCGGTCGGAACTTCGTCAGCGACTCGCTCTCCTTGTACTCGCGATAGTGATGCACGTCGTAGTGCTTCGCGAGACGCGCAGCAACTGCGCTGTGACGTTTCTCGTCGGCGACGAACGTCGAGAAGATCTTCTTGAGAGTCGGATCTTTCGTTTTGTCTCGCTGGACTTCGAAGAGCGCGCCGGCGAGCAGCTCGATGCCGGACATATCGATGAAGGCCTGCACGACGGCCTCTTCTTTGTCGCGGTCCAATGTAGGTGGCGGTAGCGACCAGTCGAGGTCGTCGATCGACCACTGGTCTCGGACACACTTCTCCAGCATGCGCCCCAGGTCCATGATCGAACTCTAACGGATTGCGCGTCGCGTTTCTTCGCCGCTCGACGTCAGTACTGGCAATGAGAATCTCGTAGTGCTTGGTACACAAAGTTTCGCGCTGACAGTTCCTACATTCAGCAATGCTTTTCAGTACTTGATCGATTCGCGAGAAGGCATCAATTTGAAAGAGTGAACATTCGCGCGGCCACTTCCACCACGCATCTCGGCAGGTATCACGTGGTGAAGCGGCTCGCAGCAGGCGGCATGGCCGACGTGTTGCTCGCACGAACCGACGGCATTGCTGGATTCGAACGCCACGTCGTCATCAAGCGCATTCACGCCGAGCTGCTCGAAGAGCCGCGCTACGTGAAGATGTTTCTCGACGAGGCGCGCCTCGCTGCGTCGCTGCATCACCACAACGTTGTCCAGGTCAACGACATCGGCGAGGAGAACGGCGAGTACTTCTTCGCGATGGAATACGTGCACGGCGAAGACGCGCGCCAGCTGCTCGTCGATGCGAGTCAGCGTGGCGAGCAAATTCCGCTCGAGCACGTCGTCACGATCGTCATGGCCGCCGCGTCGGGCCTTCACTACGCGCACGAGCAGCGCAGCATGGATGGCAAGCCGCTGCACATCGTCCATCGCGACGTGTCGCCGGCGAACATCCTTGTCGGTTACGACGGCGGTGTGAAGGTTGCCGACTTCGGCATCGCGCTCGCTGCGCATCGTGCCGAGCAAACGCAGTCGGGCGTGCTCAAGGGCAAGGTCGCGTATATGTCGCCCGAGCAGTGCAACTGCGATCCGGTCGACCGCAGGAGCGACGTGTTCTCGCTCGGCATCGTTCTCTACGAGCTCGTCACGGTGCGGCCGTGCTTCGCGGGCGATAACGACTTCATGACGATGTCGGCGATCGTCGGCGGCAAGATCGAGAAGCCGAGCAGCTTCCGCAAGGATCTGCCGTTCGAGCTCGAGCACATCATCATGAAGGCGCTCGCGAAGAACCCGGCGGATCGCTACCAGAGCGCCGACGAGCTGCGCATGGCGCTCGAGGCGTTCGCGACCGCGGCGCAGCTGCGGACGTCGATGACGGCGCTCGCCGACTACATGAAGAAGCAGTTCGGTGCGAAGGCGCTGCCGTGGCAGGAAGACGACGGCGAGCCCGAGATGACGTTCGCGGTGCCGCACGAGGACATCGACACGCCGGCTCCCGAAGAGACCGACGACGACGACGACCTGTCGATTCCGTTGGCCGCCCCGGAGGAGGGCAAAGTGCGCGCGCCAACGCTGCCGATGCGCGCGCTCGACAACCGGCCACCGGCGCAGATCGTGGTCCACACCACGCCATCATCGAAGCGGATCGATCGCCGCCGCATGATCAGCGAGGGCAAGGCCGCACAGGCTCGCAAGAGCCGCAAGCTGTGGCTCGCCGGCTCGGCGATCGCAGTGCTGATCGCGGCGATGTCGCTGATCATCGTCAGCACACACAGCAGCAACAAGACCGTGCCGCGCGCGAGCATCACGAAACCGGAGACCGTCCATCCGCGTTCGAGCGTGCCGGAACCGATGACACCGTCGACGGTGAAGAGCCAGGCCGCAGCGCCGGCCCAGACACCGGCAGCGGCGCCCGAGAAAAAGTCGCGTCGAGGAAAAACGGCGCCGAAGCCCGCGAAGAAGTGGGATCCGGACGCGTTGTTCCCGCAGTAACTCGCGCATACTCGGCGCGTGCAACGCGCGCTCTACGCGCTCTTCATCCTCGGGGCTCTCGCGGCCGCGTGCGGCAGCGACGAGCACAGCGCCACGCTCAAGGCGATCAGGGACCGCGGCTACCTGACGTGGGGCGCGGACCTGCAGGGCGGCGAGCCGTACCTTTACGAGGATCCGGCGAATCCGAAGAACATCGTCGGCTTCGAGGTCGATATCGCTCACGCGATCGCGCGCCGCATGGGCGTCGATGCGCACTTCGTCCAGTACAACTGGTCGAACCTGGTGCCATCACTCGAGCGCGGCGATTTCGACATCGCGCTCAACGGACTCGAGTACACGAGCGAACGCGCCGAGCGGATCCTGCTGAGCCAGCCGTACTTCACGTACGCCGAGACGCTCGCAGTGCGCGTCGACAGCCCGTACAAGTCGCTCGCCGACCTCGAGGGCAAGCGCGTCGGCACGCTGAACCAGACCTACGCACACGACCTGTTGCGCGCGCAGCCGCTCGAGCCCGTGCTCTACGAGGGCAACGAGGAGCCGTACATCGATCTCGAGCAGGGTCGCGTCGACGCGGTGCTGCTCGACAACATCATCGCCGACCGTTACGGCTGCGTGCCGAGCCGGCCGACGATCAAGTGCCTGCCCGACGATGTCGCGCGTGGCACGTACGTGATCGGCATCC
>DASUFX010000269.1:0-6255 GCA_036274355.1 Kofleriaceae bacterium
GGGCTGCGATTTCTCCTCGCACTGATCATCGTCGTCGCCGGCCGCCAGATCGCGCGGTTCATTCTGCGCACGCTCGATCGGTTCATGGAGCGCAACAACATGGACGTGTCGCTGCGCAAGTTCGTCGGCGACCTCGCGTACGCGGTGCTGCTCGTCTCGGTGATCATCGCGGCGCTCGACACACTCGGCGTCAAGACAACCGCGGTCATCGCGGTGCTCGGCGCTGCAGGCCTCGCGATCGGTCTCGCATTACAAGGCTCGCTATCGAACTTCGCGGCAGGCGTGATGCTGATCGTGCTGCGGCCGTACAAGGTCGGGGACCTCGTGATGATCGACAAGTACCTGGGCCGCGTCGAGGCGATCAAGGTGTTCAACACCGTCGTGCTCACCGGTGACCATCGCGAGGTGACGATTCCGAACAGCTTGATCATCGCGAAGCCGATCGAAAACCTGACGGCGCTCGGCCGCCGCCGTGTCGACCTCGTCGTCAGTGTTGCGCAGTCGTCGGATCTGCACCGCGTGCGCCAGCTGCTCGAGGGCGTCGTGCTCGCCGACACGCGGATCCAGCAGGCGCCGTCGCCAACGATCGATATCGCCGAGATCACCGACGCGAGCGTGAAACTCCACCTGCGGCCGTGGACCTCGGTCGAGAACTACACGAAGGTCGCCACCGATACGATGGAGCGAATCAAACAAACGATGGACGCGGCGGAGCTCAAGTACTCCGTCGCGCTGGTGCCGGCATGAACAAGGCACTTGTCGCCGCCGGCGCGATCAACGCGGGCCTTGCCGTCGCTGCCGGTGCGTTCGCGGCCCACGGCTTGCGCGAGCGGCTCGAAGCACGCGCCCTCGAGATCTTCGAGACCGGCGCGCGCTATCAGATGTATCACGCGCTCGCGATGATCCTGTGCGCGGTGATCGCGACGAGCGGTGCGAAGACCGCGGGCTGGATCCTTCAGGCTGGTATCGTCGTGTTCTCGGGCAGCCTGTATGCGCTCGCGCTCACCGACGTGAAGATCCTCGGCGCGATCACGCCGCTCGGAGGTTTCGCGTTCCTCGTCGGCTGGGCGTGGCTCGCGATCACGGCGCTGCGTTAGCCGACGATCACGTCCGCGATTTCGTCCGACTGCTCGACGCGAATCGGCACGTCGACAAACATCTGGATCGTCTCGATGTTCGTCGTCGCATGCAGCGACAGCGGGCCTTGCGCACGAAATCGTCCGCCGTGCGCCAACGCCATCGGCAGCAGGAGTTGATCGGCCAAGTGCACGCCGACCGGCACATCCGCATCGAGATAACGCGCCATCTCGTCGCAGGCGCGTTCTGCGACCAGCTCCGCACGGAGGCCTTTCTCGCCGTGACCGCTCACGATCTCGCGCGACCCAGCGCGCTCGATCTCGATCATCAGGATGTTTGCCGGCCCGCCACGCAGATCGACGGTCTCGCAATCCTCAGGAGCGATCTTGAACCGCTCGCGCACGATCGCGAGCTCGCGATCGGCAACGTGCGTTGGCAGCCGCGCGATGATCACGCTCGCGCGCTTGCCGGTGACCGGCCCGGCCTCGACGACCGCGATCGGTTTCAGCTTGCTCGCCGGTCGCACCTCGAGCGTGACGCGCCCGCCGCCCGCGGGAAACACGCCGTGCTTGTCGAGCTTGAGCGTGACGTGTGCACCCATCGCGCGCAGGTGCGGCAGAAATACGCGATCGAGAAACTCGAACGGCGGCGCCATCGGGTTGTGCGTGCCGCCGATCACCGTCGCGTTCAACGGATGACCGAGCGCGATCGCGGGCACCAAGATCGTCTGCACGACGAGCGTCGTCGAGCCGGCGGTACCGATGTCGATCGTCAGGTGCTCGGCGCAGCCTTCGCCCGGCGTGAACTCGAGCTCCTGCGAGCTGACGTCTGCGCCACGCACGTGCGCGTTGCACAGCTGCGCCGCGGCTTCGACGCACGCGAGATGCTGGCGCTGCAATCCCGGCTTCTTGCGGCCCGCGCGAATCCGCCGCATGCGGATCGGCTTCTTCGTGATCATCGACAGCGCGAGCGACGTGCGCAGGATCTGCCCACCACCTTCGCCGCGCGAGCCGTCGATCTCGATCACGTTAGCCCTTCACGCAAACGACCTGGCGAAGCTGATGGACGACCTCGACGAGGTCTGACTGTGCTTCCATCACCTTGTCGATATCTTTGTACGCCATCGGCGTCTCGTCGATGACGCTCGCGTCCTTCTTGCACTCGATTCCGGCGGTCGCCTTCTCGTGATCCTCGACCGTGAACCGGCGCTTCGCCTCGCCGCGTGACATCACGCGTCCCGCACCGTGGCTGCACGACATGAACGAATCCGGGTTGCCCTTGCCGCGCACGATGAAGCTCTTCGCACCCATCGAGCCCGGAATGATTCCGAGATCGCCGAGCCGCGCGCGCACCGCACCCTTACGCGTCACGAAGACATCTTTGCCGAAATGGTGCTCGCGTTCGACGTAATTGTGATGGCAGTTGACCGCGTACTCGCCGAGCTGGAACGGGGGCAGTTCTTTCCGCGCCGCGTTCAGTACCGCTTCCATCATCAGCTGGCGATTCGTCAGCGCGAACCGCTGACCCCAGCTAACTGCAAGGGCGTAATCGTTGAAGTGGTCGGTGCCTTCGCGCAGATACGCGAGGTCACTATCCGGCAGGTTCTTCACGTGCCGGCGCATGTCTTCCTTCGCGAGCGCGATGAAGTAAGTACCAATCCGGTTGCCGACGCCGCGCGAGCCGGAGTGCAGCATGAACCAGACCTTGTCGGTCTCGTCGAGGCACACCTCGACGAAGTGGTTACCGCCGCCGAGCGTGCCGAGGTGGTTGATGTCGTTGCCCTGGCCGACGCGCGGGTGCTTCGCGATGATCGTCTTGTAGTCGTCCTCGAGGCTCTTCCACGCCGACGCCGTGTGCTTCGGCACGTTGTGCCACGCACCGCGATCGCCGCGGCCGCCGTTTGCCGTGCGTCCGTGCGGGACGGCCTTCTCGATCGCGTGACGCAGCGACTTGAGCGAATCGGGCAGCAGCTTCGCGTCGAGATCGGTCTCGACCGCGGACATTCCACAGCCAATATCCACCCCGACAGCCGCCGGAATGATCGCCTTTTCCGTCGGCACGACGCTGCCGACCGTTGCACCGATACCGAAGTGCACGTCGGGCATCACCGCGACGTGATGAAACACGATCGGCAACCGCGCGACGTTCTCCAGCTGCTTGCGCGCGCCGTCCTCGACGCCGACGCCACGCGTCCACGCCTTGATCGGCACGCCGACCGTCTCGATGAGCTCGTAATTCGACATGGCTCTACACAGGGCTGCCTTCCCACAGCCTACGTCGCAAACAAACCTCCGGCTCGCGACGCGAGGCCCTTACTTACGCGACCTCTCAAACGGCTGCAATACGAATGTTGGAAGCGGCCGAATCGAGCCGTGTTATGTGCGGTGCATGTGGTTTCTCGCGCATCGCAAGGGCTCCACGAAGGTCGTGCCGGACGGGCAGACGTTCACAGAGGAGTGCCCGACGTGTCAGAAACGCACCCGCTTCGTCGAAGTCGCGATCACCGCGAAGTACGGCCTGTTCTTCGTCGTCGACATGATCAAGGACGAGGAACGCGCGTTTGCCTGCACCAAGTGCGGCGACATCTTCGATCTGAAGGACACCGACGCACCCGCGACGAAGCCGACGCCGTCGAAGCCGACGCCGTCGAAGCCGATCGTCAAGCCGGAAGTCGACCGCGAGGCGGTCGCGAAGATCGAGCGCAAGATCGACGACGAGCTGGCCGAGCTCAAGCGCCGCATGGGCAAGTAGCGTTCGCTTCCTGCGGACCGACGACTTGTGGCACCGTAGAAGGGTGGGCCGTCTCGTCCTCACGCTCGTCGTCTGCGGCTGCAGCTTCGACCACGGCAAGTCGCTCGATGATGCGCAGCTACCGGACGACGACATGATGGTGATCGACACGGAGATCGACGGCCCCGCCACATTCGGGCCGTGGAGTCCGCCTATGAAGTTCCCCGAGCTCACCGATACCGGTACGGTGCTCGACGATCCGACGCTGACGGACGATCTGCTCGAGATCTACTTCGACACCGATCGGCTCGGCGACGATGACATCTTCTTTGCCAAGCGAGCGAAGACCACAGATCCGTGGGGGCCGCCGACGCTGGTCGCGAACATCAACACCACGTCACGCGAGAGCGACCCGGAGCTTTCGCCGGACGGCCTGACGCTCTACTTCTCGAGCGATCGCGGCGGCGGCATGGGCGGCGACGACATCTACATGACGAAACGCACGTCGCGCACGGCGGCGTGGATGACCGAGACGCGGGTGACGTCCCTGAATTCGGCCGGCAGCGATGATGCGCCGACGATGGACGGCACGAAGCAGCGCGTCGTGTTCTTCTCGACGCGCACCGGCGGCGCGGGCGGTGGCGATCTCTACGAGGCGAAGGCGAACGGTGCCACGTGGACCACGCCGGCCCGCATCACCGAGCTGAATACGGCGTCGAACGACTACGATCCGTTCTTGACGTCGAGCGGCCTCGGCATGTTCTTCGACTCCGATCGCACCGGCGGCATGGGGCAACAAGATCTGTACGAGACATACAGGCCGTCGCTCACCGATCCGTTCGTGTCACCGGTATTGCTCACGGAGCTCAATTCGTCCGGGCGTGACATGGACCCGTGGCTGACGACCGATCTGCGCACGATGGTGTTCGCGAGTGATCGCAGCGGCGAGTTCGAGATTTACATCACCGCGCGCTGACTACTTGCGGCAGACCTGACCGGGACCGTCGGCGATCGTGATGCACTTGTGATCGGCGGGGCAGTTCGCGTCTGCCGTGCACTTGATCTCGCAGGTCTTGAACTGCGGACCGCGCGCGCCGGCGATGCCGTAGTACGCGACGCAGGTGAGGCCTTTCGCGCACGCGTCCTTGTCGCCGCAGTTCTCGCCGATGCCAGGCGCTGCCTTCGGCCAGTTCGGCGTCGGCTCGCTTGCTCCGGAGCCAGACGGCGAGCCCGAGCCCTGCGTCGGTGGTGGTGTCGGGTCTGTCGCCGGTGGCGTCGCAGGCGTCGAGGGCGTCGTCGGCGTCGGATTCGTGGCCGGGTTCGTCGCCGGCGGGGGCGTGCCGTTATCGGTCTTCTGCGGACAACCACACGCGGCGAGGAGCAGAGCGAGCAGGAGCGGTTTCATCGGTACCCTTGGGCTTGCAGATTGAACAGCGTCGCGTAGCGGCCGCCTTGAGCGAGCAGCTGGGGGTGCGCGCCGCGTTCGATGATCTTGCCATGATCGAGCACGATGATCCGGTCGACTTCCCGGATCGTGCTCAACCGATGCGCAATCACAATCGATGTTCTGCCGGCCATGACGGTCGCCAGTCCCTCCTGGATCTGCGCTTCGGTGAGCGGATCGACGCTCGCGGTCGCCTCATCGAGGATGATGATCGCCGGATCCTGGATCAACACCCGCGCCAGCGCGACGAGTTGCCGCTGGCCCATCGACAGTCCACGCCCCTCCTCGCCGATCTCGGTGTCGAGGCCGTCTTGCAAGGCGTCGACCCAGTCGCCCTGGCCGATGTGCGAGGCGGCGAAATCGATCTGCTCGTGCGACGCGTCGGGCAGCGCGTAGCGGATGTTGTCGGCTACGGTCCCCGAGAAGAGGAATGGGAGCTGCGGAACGATCCCGAGCTGTCGCCGGTACGCGCCGAGATCGAATGACCGGATGTCCTGGTCGTCGATCAGGATTTGCCCACCCTGGAACTCGTAGAAGCGCGAGATCAACCGGCCGAGCGTCGACTTGCCGGCGCCGGTGTGGCCGACCAGGGCGATCGTCTCGCCCGGCGCGATCGTCAGCGAGAAGTTCTCGAGGACCGGTCGCTCATCCTTGTAGCCGAACGTGACATCGCGGAACTCGATCTTGCCGGAAAGACGCGCGGGCGCGATGTCGTCTGTCTGTACCACCAGCGCCTCGGCATCGACTAATGCAAAGACCCGCTCGGCCGCCGAGAGCCCCTGCTGGAACTGACTCCAGAACGACGCAATGCTCGTCAACGGGAACCAGAAGAGGGCGACCGCCTGCAGGAAGAGGTACCAGTCGCCGGCCGAGATATTGCCGTCGATCACCTGGTTGCCGCCGACCCAGACCAACGCAGTCGTCCCCAACCCGGCGATCGCGAAGAGGAGCGGGAAGATACCGCTGAAGATGAAGCCCTGCTTGAGACGGATCCGGTAGGTTCG
>DASUFX010000270.1:0-6981 GCA_036274355.1 Kofleriaceae bacterium
TGACGGCTTCAGTGCTCGCCCCGCCAGCACCGCCATAACCAAAGCGATTGTCGCTTCCCATGCCGCCCGCTGCCGCCGTGGTCCCCATCATCCCGTCCGCTCCAGGCTGGCCGCTGACGGGCGTACTACCGACGCGCGCGCCACCCTCCCCGCCACCTCCACCGTTCGCGCTGATCGCTCCAGTCACCACGATCGACGGGCTCTCGATCACGACGAGCCCACCGCTACCACCGCCACCGCCACCAGCCTGGACCTGGCCGCCGTTGCCGCCAGCTCCGGTCGCTCGGATGACGCCGCTGATCTGGATGCTCTCCGCGGCGTACAGGTACAGCGCACCACCACTATGACCGCCGCTGCCACCGACGCCGCCGGTGGCATCCTCGTTCGCACCTGCCTGGCCACGACAACCACCGCGCAATGCCGTGACACTCGCCGGCGCACCGGCCATGCCTGGTGCCCCCATTCCGTCGCTACCGCCCTGACTCTGATCGGTGTCTCCGGTTCCACCGTTGCCGCCGGCGAGGCCGAAGCTTCCGCCGGCACCACCGCCCGCGCCGCCGAGATCCAATTCTGGTGTCGCCGCGAACGAACACGCCGTGTCGCTCGATGCGGGGCCGCGCTGTCCGCTGATCCTGCTCGATACATCAATCGTGCCGCCCACGGTCAACGCGCCGGAGGCGGCGATCGCGAGTGGCCGGGTCCCCGTCGCAGTCAGCGATGCGCCGCTGTCGATATCGACCATCGTCGCGTAGACAAGACAGACGTCGCCGCCACTCGCCTGCATCACCCCGAGGCAACGCGGATCCGTGTCCGTGTTGATCGTGTCGGCGTTCACGAGATGCAGCGGTCCCGGCGGTGCTGGCGATCCGCACAGGTCCAGAAACAAGCCGCACCGCCCATCACCGTCGGGTGTTGCTATATCCCCGCCGGTCGCGTCGTCGAGCGCCACGCCATGCTCGAACGAACACCCGACCAGCAGCGCGAGTACGGCAACACGCACATCCCGAGTGTATCGCTACTTCTTCTTCGTAAAGCGATCGATCCACGCGAGCACTTCTTGATGCCAGAGCTTCGAGTTCTGCGGCTTCAGCACCCAGTGGTTCTCATCGGGGAATTGCAAGAACCGGCTCGCAATGTGGCGGCGCTGCAATGCGGTGAACGCCGCGATGCCGTGCGACTCCGGGATGCGGAAGTCGAGGCCGCCGTGGATGACCAGCGTCGGGGTTTTCCAGTTCTTGACGTTCGCCGCCGGGCTGAACTTCTCGAACTCCTCCGGCTTGTCCCACGGCGTGCCTTTGTGCTCCCACTCCGGGAACCACACTTCTTCGGTGTCGTAGTAACCGAACTTGGTGTCGAAGATGCCGTCGTGGCAAACGAGCGCCTTGAAGCGATCGGTCTTGCCGTTGATCCAGTTGATCATGTAGCCGCCGTACGACGCGCCCAGCGCCGCGACGCGCGTGCCATCGAGGTAGCTGAACTTCGCGAGCGCAGCGTCGAGGCCGAGCATCAGGTCTTCGAACGGAGCGCCGCCCCAGTCACCGCTGATCGCGTCGGTGAACGCTTGGCCGTACCCGGTCGAGCCGTGGAAATCGACGAACACGACCGCGTAGCCGGCACCGGCGTAGAACTCGGGGTTCCAGCGGTAGTGGAAGTGATCGCCGAAGCTGCCCTGCGGACCGCCGTGAATGAGGAATGCGACCGGCGCCTTGCCGCCGGTATAGCCGCTCGGCTTGATCGAGTAGCCGTAGACGGTGTCGCCCTTCGCGCCCTTGAACGAGAACTGCTGGTACTCGCCGAACTGGATCTTCGCGAGCTTGTCGGCGTTGAGCTTCGTGAGCTGACGGACGTCGGTGCCATCGGGCTTCATCGTGAACAGCTCGGTCGGCATCTTGAGCGTGTCTTTCGCGAACACGATGCGGTTTCCGGCGACGCGGACCGAGTTGTTGGTGCCCTTCTCGACGAGCGTCTTCGCGCTGCCGCTCGCGAGATCGATCGCGAATAGCGCGACGTTGCCGATGTTGTCCGCGCTCGTGTAGATCGTCTTGGCGTCCGCGGACCACGCGATCTCGCCGGCCGAGCGATCCCAGTTCTCGGTGACGACGCGGACTTTCTTCGTGCCGAGGTCGTAGAGCGAGATGCGCTGGCGATCCGCCTCGAAGCCGGGGCGCTTCATCTGCAGGATCGCGATCGACTTGCCGTCGGGCGAGAACGCCGGATCGAAGTCGTATGCCTTGTTGTCGGCCGTGATGTCGAGCGCACGACCCTTGCCGTCGGTCGAGACCAGGAAGATATCGGTGTTCGTTGTCCACGCGATTTCACGGCCGCCGACGCGCGCGACGTATGCGAGCCACTTGCCGTCGGGCGAGACCGTGACTTGCTCCATGCCGCCGAACGGATGGATCGGCGTGTCGGTCATGAGGCCCGGCGTCAGATCGCGGACGTCGCTGTCGCTCGTCCACATGAACAGGTGCGAGTACTTGCCGTCCTCCCACTGATCCCAGTGGCGGAACAACAGCTGTTCGGTCGCGTGCGCTTTGACCTTCGACTTGCTCTTCGAGTCGTCGAGCTTGATCGACTCGGCGAGGGTCTTGGCGGTCGGCCACACGTCGATCGCGAGGATGATGCGCTTGCCGTCGGGCATCAGCTTGAAGCCGTTGATGTCCGTGTCGAGCTTGGTGACCTGCTCGGCTTCCCCGCCGCTCGGCTGGATGCGCCAGACCTGCGCACTGCCCGACCGCGTCGACGTGAAGTAGATCCACTTGCCGTCGGGAGACCACCGAGGATCCTGGTCGTTGTCGGGGTGCGTGGTTAGCCGGGTTACGAGGCTGCCGTCGATCGCGGCGAGCCAGACATCATAACGACCGCGATTGGCGTCATAGTCCGTATCGCGTACCGCGAATGCGATCCATCTGCCGTCGGGCGACACCTGCGGGTCGCTCACTCGCTGCATGGCGAGCATGTCGTCGACCGTCAGGCCCTTGGCTTCGCCAAGAGTGGGCGCGGCGACTAGTGCAGTGAAGAACAGCGCGGCGTACAACGTCTTCGAACCAAGCATGGCCGCGTACTATCACGGGATGTCCCTCTTGCGAGCGCTTAGCGTGTTCGCAGTGATAGCCGCATGCGGCGGCGCGGCTACGCAAAAGCGGGTACGCAAGCCGGGGGACGAGTATCTCGCGGCCATCAAATTCGAGGGGGTTAGCCTCAGCCACGAGAACCTCCTGTCGGGGCTGGCGCTCAAGCGCAACCTGGACGCCGGCCGCTCGATCGACGAGTACCAGCTGAACCTCGACGTCCAGCGCATCGCCGGCCTGTACCAACGGCGCGGCTTCTTCTCGGTAAAAGTCGTGCCCCGCGTCGAGCGCAAAGGTGACGCTGCGACCCTGATCTTCCATGTCGACGAGGGTGAGCGCGCCGTCGCCACCGTCGTGATCACCGGGCTGCCGCCCGAAGTTCCGTTCGCGGACGCGCGGGCCGCCGTCCCGGTCCCCAATGACTCGCCGTTCGACTACGACCTGTTCGACGAGGGCAAGGCGCCGCTGCTCGCGCTGGTCGAGAACGCGGGTTATGCGCACGCTCAGCTCGACGCCCAGGTGCTCGCCGATCGGGGCAAAGGCCGCGCGACGCTGCGGTACGCGCTCGATCCGGGAACGAAGGTCACGTTCGGCAAGGTGACGATCACCGGCGTCACCGACGCGCTCGCCGAGGCGGCGCGCAATCGGCTGCCGTTTCGCGAAGGCGATCCGTATTCGACGAAGCAAGTCGCCGATGCCGAGCAGGCAATCTATGGCATCGGCCGGTTCGCGTCGGCGCGCGTCGACGTCGACCGCATGAGCGAAGCCACCGTGCTGCCGGTCAAGGTCGTGCTGACCGAGCAGAAGCCATGGGAAGCAAAGCTCGGTGGTGGCGCAGGCTTCGACAGCCTCACCTACCAGGCCCGACTGAGAGCGTCCCTGACACACGACGGGTGGCCGACGCCGCTGACGAGGCTCGGCGCCGAATTCCGGCCCGCGCTCACGGCCTTGCGCTCAGAATGCAAGGTCTACGAAGTGTGGAACTGCGACTTCCAGCCGCGCATTCGCCTGATCGGTACCGCCTCGCAGCAAGACTTTCTTCGCCGCGACGTCAGAGCCGACATGGAAGGCGGCCTCGATTACCTCAAGCTCGAGGCGTACACGACGCAGGGCGAGCGGGTGAAGCTCAGCGTCGGCATGCCGCTCGCGAACCGGCGGATCGACGTCCGGCTCGGCTGGCAGTTCGCGTACTACGGGTTCGATGACTACGCGCTTGTCATGGACGACGGGTCGGGGAAGTTCGTTAGAGACGAGAATCTCGTCACGAAAACCGGCACCGCCAGCGCCGAGCGGCTCGGTGCGTTCAGCGAGACAGTCGCGTTCGACTGGCGCGACAACCCGATCACGCCGCATCTCGGCGCGTACGCGGAGCTGCGCGTGACCCAAGGTGGCTCGTGGGCCGGCGGTGCGTTCGACTACGTGCAATTGATGCCGGACCTGCGCGGGTACCTGCCGCTGGGCAAGGCGGTGCTCGCCGGGCACGTTCGCTACGGTGCGATCTTCGGCGACGTCGCCCCGACGGAGCGGTTCTATGCCGGTGGCGCGGCGAGCCAGCGCGGATTTCCCGAGCGCTATCTGTCGCCGTTCGTGACCGGCATCGATCGCGACGACCACACGAAGATGACGAACGTGCCGATCGGCGGCGCGGGTTTGCTCGAGACCGGTCTCGAGCTACGCGTGCCGTTCGAGCTGTTCAACACGCAGATGGGTGCAGCTGCGTTCCTCGACGGCGCTGATGTCACCGAGCAGCCCGACGATATCGATCCGACGAACCTGCACTGGGCGGCGGGCATCAGCCTCAGGCCGTACTACCTGCCGATCGGACCGATCCGGCTCGACTTCGCGTGGCGCTTGAACCGCACCAACAGCGATACTGCTGCTCTCAATCCGCTGCCCGGCGAGCACTTCAGCTTCGTGTTCAGCCTCGGTGAGGCGTTCTGATGAAGAAGGTGTGGCGATGGACGAAACGGATCGTGCTCGGCACGCTCGCGTTTGTCGTGCTCGCCACCGGCATCACGCTCGGCGCGCTGCACACGAACTGGGGTCGCAATCGCGTTCGCAAGATCGTCGAGGACCAGCTGCAGTCGACCTTTCCGGGCTCGACGATCGGCAAGATCGACGGCAGCGTGCTCGGCGATCTGATCGCGCGCGACGTCACGATCATGGGGCGCGACAAGCGGCCGCTCGTCACGATCAAGAAGGTGACGATCGAGGCGGCGCTGTTGCCGCTCGCCAGCAAGACCGCGCGGGTGACGAAGATCGATGCCGAGGATGTCGTCGTGTACGCGCACGATCAGGGACCGCCGCCGCCCGAGAAACCGCCGGAGCCGAGCACGCCGAGCGAGCCGAGCTCATGGTCGGTCGAGCTACCTGCGATCCACGCGCACGGTCGCATCGAGATCGAGACCGCGACCGGCGTCGAGCGCATCGACGATCTCGACACGATGGTCGCGCTGTCGCTGCGGTCCGGCGAGCCGCTGAAGGCATCGGTCGACACCACGGCGCGCTGGCGCAACCAGGACCTCGCGGTGCGCGCGTTCGTCGAGCAAGGTGATTCACTCACGGTGCAGTACGCGCTGGTGACGCTCGGTAGCGCGCGCGTGCTCGCAGCGAACGCACACGTCGACGGCACGAGGATCGACGCGAACGTGTTTGCATTCGCGCCGGCGGCGCTCGTCAAGCAGCTCGCGCAGGTCGACTTGCCCGGCAATGCCGTCGTCTTCGCGCAGCTCGCGAACACCGGCCACCTCACCGTCGATGCCACGGTTGGTGCGGCGACTGCGCGGGTCCTCGCGAAGGCGGATCTCGAGACAAAGGCCGTGCACGCGATCGTCACCGCGGATGTTCCGGATCTCGCGGCTGTGGTGCCTAACCGCCAAGGCGAACCGCCAATTGCAGGCAGCGGCACTGTGGTTGCGACCGTAGTCGCTACACCGGATCACGTCGACGGTATCGTCACGATCGCAGGTGAAGCACCTCGCGGTACCGGCAACGGCCTGATCGCTATCAGCGCAACGCGCGAACGTGCTCGCGTTCTCGTCGCGGCGACGGCAGAGTCACCGCCAAGTCGCGGAGACCGCCAAGCCCCGAAACAAGATCTCTTCGCTTGGCGTCTGCGGCGTCTTGGCGGTTCAACTCTGATCGAACGCGCAAACGACGGTTGGTTCTTGCGCGAGGGAACGCTCGAGGCCGCCGCAACCGGTGACGCAGGGGAAGTGACCGCGTCGCTTTCGGCGACCGGGGCCCTATCACCGACGCCATCCTTGGCAGTTCAAGGCACGGTCGACGGCAGGAGCGTCCGTTACAACGACACCGCGATCGCCAGCCTGCATACGCGCTTCGCGGCAACCGAGATTCCGGCGCGGCCGACCGGCGACGTCTCGATCGAGGTCAACGGCCTCCGTCAGGGCACGCTCGCCGTTCCGGTCGTCACACTCGCTGCGCACGGCACGCTGCACGAGGACGGCACGATCGATGTCGACCTCGATCGCCATCGCGTGCGCACCGCCGACGGCCAGCAGTGGGGCGGCAACAGCGGTCATGTCCGCGTCACCGAGCAGAGCATCGCGGCAACGCAGCTCGTGACGTCGAGCGGTAAAGCGCGCATCACCGCGCAAGCGCAGATCGGCCGCACGTCCGATGCGCTGACCGCGAAGCTCACCGCACGCGACATCGCGGTCGCGACGCTCGATCCCACGCTGCAAGGCACGCTCGGCGCCGACGTCGACGTGTCGCGGCGCGACGGCATGTGGAAGGGCACCGCGACGATCGACGCGAATCAGATCGTGGTGCCGAACCGGCCGGTGCTCGACGGCAAGCTCGCGGTCAAGATCGACAAGCGGCGCGTGACTGCGGTCGCGACCGCGAGCAACCCCGCGATCGGCAGCGCGACACTCGACCTCGACGTGAT
>DASUFX010000271.1:0-11450 GCA_036274355.1 Kofleriaceae bacterium
GTCGTCCTCGGCGTGGTCGGTCTCGTAAAGAAACTCGACTGGCAGCAGATGATTATCGGCTGTTTTGCCGGCCTCGTGATCGTGAAGAGCTGGGCGGTTGTCGACAACCTGACCTCGAAGCACCAGGCGATGAACCGCAGCTACGATGCGTGGGCGCTCGTCAACACGTACGGCGCGTTCGGCTCGGTCGGCGACAAGCGCTACGAGATCGTGTTCGAGGGCACGCTGTCCGATGGCCCGAAGACCGGCGAGTGGCGCGAGTACGACTTGCCGTGCAAGCCCGGGCGCATCGATCGCCGGCCGTGCGTGCTCGGTCCGTATCACCGCCGGCTCGACTGGCTGATCTGGTTCTCGGCAATGTACGAGCAGCCGCACGACCCGTGGCTGATCCACCTCGCGTGGAAGCTGCTCGACGGTGATCGCACCGTGCGCGAGCTATTGATCGATCCGTTTCACGGCACGCCGCCGAAGTGGGTGCGGATCCGCCGCTACCTCTATCACTTGCAGCCGTACAGCGCGCCGACGTGGTGGACGCGCGAGCTCGTCGATGGCGAGTGGCTGCAGCCGATCAACAAGGACACCCCAGGCCTCAAGGAGACGCTCGCGCGCTACGGCTGGCCGTCGCCGTCCGTTCACTAGTGGCCGCGGTTCAGGAGCCACGTCCACTCGAGCATCGCGGACTCGGCGAGGCCGGTCGACGCCGGCATCGCAACGGGGCACGCGACGCCGCGGCACGCGGAGCCGAGCTCCGGATCGCGACGCGCGAAGCCGAACCTGAGCGCGAGCTGCCACGCGCCGCCGTCGTTTGCTAGCTCGTAGCCCACTGCAAGCTGGAGCTCGTTCTGCGACTTGTCCTCGACGGGCATCAGATCGTCGACGCTCCAGTAGCCGAACCGGCGCGCGGCACCGACCTCGCCGTAGAACGCTTTCGACTGGTCGCTCATGTCCCAGGACGTGCGAACGAAGTCCATGCGCAGCGTGACGCCCGCACGATGCACGCGCGTCGCCTGATCGAACATGCTGAGGTACGAGTAGTTCAGCTCGCCGGTGAACCGCCCGGCGCCCATGCCGATGCCGAACATCGGGCCGAACTCGTGGGCCTCGGGGACGTTGCGGTCGACACCGAACGTCATGCCAAAGCGGACCTGCGGATCGGCCATCGCCTCCGCGCTGCACAACCCCAGGACGCCGACGACGAGGAGCACGCGCGACATGGATCAAAGCCTACCGGAGCGCGATCACGCGGCAAGGCAGAATCTCTGGCACCTGATCGATTACCGGGAGTCGCTCAGCTCGCGAGCTTCTTCTTCTTCAGCGCGATCAGTTCCTGACTCGATGGCACACGCGCGCGTGGACCGGTTGGCACGACGCCGCGCTGCTCGAACGCGCGCTTGTAGGCCGCGAAGCTGCCGCCCGCGCGATGCGCGTCCATCACCGCGAGACCAGCCGAGCTTTCGCCCTGCGCGAGCATGTATTCGACCCATGCCCAGCGCGCCGATGTCGGGCGGACCTCGACCTTGCCACCGAGTCCCGCGGCACCGAGGCCGCGACGTAGCCGCGCGAGCCGTGCCTCGATGACATCGATGCCCGCGAAGTCGGTGCCGTCGAGCGGCGTATTGCGCTTTGCGACAAACGGCGCGAGCCCGTACGCGACCCTCGGGTGGATCGCGGCCAGCTCCTTCGACAGCTGGACCAGCTCGTCGACATCGGCGTCGGTCTCGCTCGGTACGCCGAGCATCATGTAGACCTTCAGCGTGTGGAGACGGTGCGCCTTCGCGAGCTCGGCGGAGCGCAATAGGTGCTTGGCCTGCGTAGAACGCTCGACGACGCGTCGCATGCGCTCACTCGCGCCATCAGCTGCGACCGTCAGCGTGCGATAGCCGCCGCGCGCGAGCAGGCCGACGAGCTCGTCGGTGAGCTTGTCCGCGCGCAGGCTCGAGATGCCGACCTGACGATCCGCGGTGACGACGTCGTGCACGATGCCGGCGATGTCGGGATGATCGGTGACCGCCGCGCCGACGAGACCGACCTTCTTCGCGCCGTCGGGGATGCCCGCGATGATCGTCTCGCGCGGGACGATGCGCATGCCGCCGTTCGTCGAGCGCCGCATCACGCAGTACGTGCAGCCGCGCGAGCAGCCGCGCGCCGCTTCGGTCATGAACATATCGGCGAGCTCGGTGTGCGGCGTCGCGATCACCGAGCGGGCAGGCAGTAGCGCGTCGTCGACGGCGGCGACCTTCGGTACGGTCTCGCCGTGCAGGTGTGGCAGGTAGTAGCCGGGCTTGTCGGCGAGCAGCTCCCACAGCTTGTCGCGGACGAAGCCGACTTCGCGCGCGAGCGTGACGAGCTCGCCGATCAGCTCTTCACCTTCGCCGACGACGATCACGTCGCAGAACGGCGCGAGCGGTGCAGGATTCGAGAACGTGAGCGGACCGCCGCCGACGATGATCGGATGACGGTTGTCGCGCTCGTCGCGCAGGACCGGGATGCTCGCGCGGGTGAGCGTCTCGACGACGCCGGCGATCTCGAGCTCGTACGCGACCGAGTACGCGAGCAGCGGATAGCTGCCGACTGGGCGCCCGGTCTCGAGCGTCTCGAAGCGGCCGTCCTCGCCCTCGTCGGGGAGCATCGCGCGATCGGCCGCGACACCCGGCATCGCATGCAGCGTGCGATAGATCTGCTGATAACCGAGCGACGACATCGCCGCGCGATACGGGCTCGGATAGACGAGCGCGATCCGCGTCTCGGCCTCTTTGAACAACGTGCCGCGTTCAGCGGCGAGGAGCTCGCGACGGTCCATCAGTAACAGTGCTTCTGCCGCTCCGCGCGGATCTTCTCGAGACCGCGACCTGCCGCGGCGGCCCACACCTCGTAGCACGTCGCGGTGGCGTTGATCGATTGGTTACCGGCGTCGTCGCACTGGTACTGGACGAACTCGACGTCGGGGTTGCCGTCGCCATTGCGATCGACGGCGTAGATGGTGTCGGTGCCCCACGGATGACCGCCGGGCGACTTGTCAGTGCCGAGCAGCTTGCTCGACCTCGCATCGACGGGCACGTCGAGCGTCGCGATCATCTGACCCTGCGGATTCGAGAGGTCGCCGCTATCGAGCGATCCCTGCGTCATCCACATCATGTTCTGCTGGCAGCCGTCCGGCAGCGGCTGGACGTGAGTCACGCGGATCACGCCGAGCACGTGCTGACTGTCGATCACGGTGAGGTGATCGCCGACGTCGGGCGATTTTTCGCTGATGCAGTAGGCGATCATGTCGACGGTCGATACCGTGCAGTACCGCGGAGTCCCGGTCAGTCCGCTCGGGCGGCGCTCCACGCGGACCACCTTGCCGGCACGCGGCGCCGCGGCCGCATGCGCGCAAAGTGCTACTCCGACGAGGACCAGGCCCAGACGCACCCGTAGAGCATAGCAGCTGTGCTACGTACCGAGCATGTCGTCTCTTCGGTACGAGGTCCGCGTCGAGGCGCCCGAGCGCCATGTCGCCGATATCGAGCTGCGGTTTTCACCGGATGCGAACGTCGTCGACCTGACGCTGCCGGCCTGGTGCCCGGGAAGTTATCTGATTCGCGACTACGCCCGGTACGTGCGCGATCTCGAGGTCCACACCGCCGATGACACGCAGCTCGAGGCGACGAAGATCGACAAGCAGACCTGGCGTGTCGACACCGGCGGCGCGAAGGAGCTGGTCGTCTCGTACACGATCTACGGGCACGACCTGACCGTGCGCACGAATCACATCGACGCCGACCACGCGTTCCTCCACGGGCCGGCGACGTTCCTCTACCCGGTGAGCCAGCGCAACGTGCCCGTCGAGGTCACGCTCGTGTTCCCCGAGCCGTGGGCAATGGTCACGGCGGCGTCACCGGTCGGTGAGATCTCGGCGCCGGCAGTGATCAGCAAGCGCGGCACCGGCAGTCGGATCCGCACGACGTCGATCGACGAGCTGTTCGATCATCCGATCCACCTCGGCCAGACGCGGTCGTACAACATCCGATCACAGGTAACGTGCAATCTCGCAATCTGGGGCGAGCGCTCACCGGGCGGCATGTTCGACGAGCAGCGGCTCGCGACCGACCTCGCCGCGATCGTCGACGATCACATCCGTCGCTTCGGCGAGGCGCCGTTCCACGAGTACACGTTTCTGCTGATGCTGACGCACGAGGGTTACGGCGGGCTCGAGCATCGCGCGTCGAGCGTGAACCTCTACAACCCGCACTTCGCGTCGACGCGAAAAGCGTACGAGGGGCTGCTCGAGCTGCTGTCGCACGAGCTGTTTCACGCGTGGAACGGCAAGCGCATCGCGCCCAAGCCGCTGCTCGACTTCGACTACACGCGCGAGGCGTACACGCCGTGCCTGTGGGTGATGGAGGGCATCACGAGCCACTACGATCGGTTCGCGCTGCGCACGAGCGGCCGCATCACGGCGAAGAGCTATCTCGAGAAGGTGCTCGACGACTACGCACGCCTGCAGGCGACGCCCGGCCGCGCGCGCCAGAGCCTCGAGGAGTCGTCGTTCGACGCATGGATCAAGCTCTACAAGCCCGACGAGTCGAACCTCAACACGACGGTCAGCTACTACCTCAAGGGCGGCCTCGTGATGTTCGGGCTCGATCTCCACATCCGCAAGCGCACCGGCAACGCGCGCTCGCTGGACGATGTGTTGCGCCTGCTGTGGAAGCGGTACGGCGCGAAGGGCGTGCCGCATCCCGACGATCTGCAGCCGGTGTTCGAAGAAGCGACCGACCTCCCGCTCGGCGACATCTTCGACGCCCAGGTCCGCGGCACCGAGGATCCGAACCTGCGCGCCGACCTCGGCTTCTTCGGGCTCGAGCTACGGACGTCGTCCGATCCGGTGACCGCGACCGACGGCGCCACCGGCTGCTGGCTCGGTGTCGTGACGAGCGGTACGAAAGTCACCGGTGTCTTCGACGGCTCACCTGCGCAGGCTGCAGGCATTTCGCCCGGCGACGAGCTGATCGCGATCGATGGATTTCGCACGACGTCTGACAACGACCTGCGCAACCTGTTATCGACGCGCAGGATGAGCGAGCCGGTCCGGTTCTCGCTGTTCCGTCGCCACCGCTTGCTCGAGCTCGTTACACGGATCGAACACGCGCCGCCAACGCGCTATGAATTCGCCACTGTCGCCGATCCCGGTACCGGCGCCGACGAATACGCGCGCTGGCTCGGCGAGCCGTTCCCGGGCGCGGGGCAAGTACTTGCTACCGTGCTGACGACGGCGCGCTGGGTTTGAGCTGCTAGACTCGCCGGCATGGGTCGGTTCCTCGTAGTTGCCGTTGCGCTCTGCGCGTTCGGCGCGTGTAAAGACAAGAACAAGTCGGATGGCCTGCCGCCTGCGCAGGAATGGTCCGCGAATGCAGGTGGCGCGATGCCGCCAGCCGGGCCGAGCGCACAGAATCCGCACGGCACCAATCCGCACGCGGCCATGGGCGGCGGCGATCAGGGTGGCGGCGAGGGCAACATGCCGCCCGGCCATCCGCCGATCGACAACCCGCACGGCGGTGGCAGCCCCGATGTCGCTGCGATGGGCATTCCGGGACCCGATCCAAATCGCAAGATCAATCCGAACAACCGCGTCAAAGGCGTCATCAAGGTTCACGCGAAGGCGAAGGACCGCGTGAAGGCGGGCGGTGCGGTGTTCGTGATCGTGAAGCGCTCCGTCGACGGTGCGCCGTCGGGTCCGCCGCTCGCGGTCGACAAGCTCACCTGGGACAAGGACGAGCTGCCGTTCGAGATGACCGAGAAGCAAGCGATGATCGCGGGCACGGAGCTGACCGGCGAGGTCATCGTGATCGCTCGCTACGATCAGGACGGCGACGCGATCTCGAAGCAGCCCGGCGACGTCAGTGGCTCGGTGAAGGTGAAAATCCCCGCCGACAAAGTCACGCTGACGCTCGACGACGTCCTGCAGTAGCGCGCTAGAAGCGGCCGGCTGCGGCGAAGCCGAGTTGATCGGGCGTCGCGACGGGCGCGATCGAGAGCGAGGCGGACGTCGAGCTTTCGCTCGATGATTTCGAGCCGCCGACGATGAACAGCGTCACGCCGGCTGCGAGCGCGAGCCCACCGCCGACCATGAACATGATCTGCTTCTTCTCGTCGCTCTTGCCTTCCGCTTCGAACTCCTTGATGTCGGAGCGCCACGGCTCGTTCGTCGGATGGTTCGTGATCTCGTCGCTGATGCTCTTGGCCTGCAGGCCGTAGTACGTGCCGACGCCAAACACCGCGGCGCCGACGACAGCGACGCCAACACCGACGTAACGGAGCGTCGGCGTCGGCTTCTTGGGGCCGTTGTCGACGGGGCCGGGGGCAGGGCCGGGCGTGGGCTCGGGGTTGGTGAGGACCGGATTCGGTGGAGGCGGCGGCGGCTCCTGCTTCTTCACGATCGGCTTGCAGACGTCTTTGTCTTCGACCGACGGAATGCCGCCGAGCTCGATGTAGATCGTGCGCGCTTGCGCGGTCGCGTACTGGACGTTGTTACCGGTTGGGTCCGCCTCGATGTACTTGCAGAAGTACTTGAGCGCCTCGTACGGCTTCTTCATCTGCTGGTACTCGGAGCCCACGTTCGAGAGCAGCAGCGGCTGCGGGATGATCGCGTATGCCTCGAGATAGAGATCGACGGCGGCTTCGTGCTCGCCGCCTTGGCTCTTCGAGATCGCCTTCTTCACCTTGTCGCTCGCAGCTTGTTTCTGCTGCGGCGTGGGTGGCGGCTGCGCGGCTGCTAGCGCGGGTGCAAAGATCAGCACGCAAGCGATCGCACGAAGGCTCCCCATCATGGAACCAATGGTAACACGGTCACTTGCGGCGCAACTGCTCGAATAATGGGGCCAGTTTTGCGACGACTTCGTCATGGACGCGCCCATTGGACGCGACCAGGCCGCGGCGCTGGCGCAGCTCGGTGTAATCGACGGGTTCGCCAAACAGGTCGGACAGCCGGCCCCCGGCGCGCGTGAGGATGGCCTCGGGGCCGCAGGTATCCCACACCTTGGTTTTCGCGGCCGGGTTGACGTAGAGGTCGCGAACGCCCATCGCGATCAGGCACAGCTTCACGCCGACCGAGCCGACGTTGAGCTCGTTATCGATGCCGAGCGTGGTCTTCACGCGATCGATATCGGCGCTGCGATGCGATGCGCTGGCCACGAGTCGCACGTCGGCAGCAGTCGCGACGTCCGACACGACGAGCGGCGTGACCTGGTCGCCGGTCACGACATGCGCGCCGCCGTCGGGCGTTGCGAAGAACGTGCGATCGATCGCGGGCTGGTACACGACGCCTAAGCTCGGGCGGCCATCGAGCACAATGCCGATCATCACCGAGAAGCCATCGCTGCCGCGGATGAAGTCCTTCGTGCCGTCGATCGGATCGACGAGCCACAGGCGTGGCGCGCGGAGCGTCGCTTCGGCGCTCGGCAACTCCTCGGAGATGATCGGGTCGTCGGGAAACCGCGCGGCCAGACCGTCGACGATGAGCTGGTTCGCACGCTTGTCGGCGATCGTGACCGGCTCGTCGCCCTTCTTCATCTCGACGCCGAGCTCGCCGCCGCGCAGCTTCATGATCTCGACGCCGGCGTCGCGCGCCAGCTCGAGGGCCGCCACGAGCTCGCTGCCGAGCTCGCCGCTGGTACCGGGCAGGTTAGTTGTGGCCACCGTTTGGCCAGAGCAGGTGCTTCGCCTCGTCGACGCTGGCGACGCTGCGGCCCGACAACTTAGCGAGCGCGACGGCGGCCGCGACCAGATCGCCGTTCGACTTCGCCATCGTGCCATCGGGCAGGTAGAAGTTGTCCTCGAGCCCGACGCGGACATCGCCGCCGAGCGCCAGTGCTGCCATCGCGAGCGGCCACTGATCGCGGCTGATACCGATCACTTTCCAGCGCGAGCCGGCGGGGACTTGCTCGGCCTGGAACGCGAGGTGGCGTGCGCTCGCCGGAATGCCGCCGACCACGCCCATGATGAACGAGAAGTGGAACGGCGCCGCGAGCAGACCCATGTCGGCGAGCACGCGGTGCGAGTTGGTGTGACCGACGTCGAAGCACTCCATCTCGGGTTTGACGTTGTGCTCCTTCATTGCCTTCGCGAACGCGACGATGTCGTCGAACGAATTCGTGAACACGAAGTTGAACGCGAACTGCTTCTTCTCGGCGTTCCACTTCGCGTAGTTCATCGAGCCCATGTTGAGCGCGGCGACGTGCGGACGCTGCGCGAGGTGCGCGACGCGGTCCTGCATCGGTCCCATGCCGCCGGTCGACCAGTTGATCAGGATCGGGCAGCGCGCCTTCGTCTCGTTCATGATCGCCTGGAACGTGTCTTTGCTCCACGTCGGCGAGCCATCGTCGTTGCGCGCGTGGATGTGCACGATCGCGGCGCCGGCGTCGTAGGCACGTTTCGCTTCTTCGGCGATCTCGACCGGGGTGTACGGAATCGCCGGGCAGTGCTTCTTCGTCGTCACGGCGCCGGTCAGTGCGCACGAGATGATGACCTTGTCGGTGGACACGGCTGGAGCATCGACGACGAATCGTCGGCGAGCAAGGGGCAAGTCGGTTACATGACGCCGGGCGAGCAGGCGTCATTACGTACAACTGCCGCTAGATTCCGAGCGCGCGCCGTGTCGCTGGTGACATGCGCGAGCCACTGAGCTCGGTGCGCGCGATCAAGTAGCCGATGAGCATCAGCGCGACGCCGCCGATGATGACGAAGCCGAGATCCCAGACGAACGTGTTGCCGCCGGGATGCGTGTGATGAATGCCGAGTACGAGTTGATCGATGGTGCCTTCGACGACGTTGAAGAGACCCCAACCGAGCAACATCGTGCCGATGAAGATGCGCCACGACCACACGACGTCGTCGCGCCGTCCCGCGCGGAACAGCAGGATCACGCCGGCGACCGCGAGCACCCAGGTGACTGCGAGCAGGATGCCGCTCCAACCGATCACGATGCCGTCGATGACGCCGCCGAGGCCGATGCCGAGCAGGAGCGCGGGCGTGGCCAGCGGGCGGACACGTACTTCTTCGATCATTTAGAGGGGGATCGGTGCACCCGGGGTGCCCGGCCAAGGGCGCGAACGGCCGGGACCAGACCGGGCGCCGAAGGCGCAGTGAGGCGTGTTCGTTACTTTTTGTGCGACCTGCGCCGCGCTCCCGGCTCCACCCAACGTGACGGCGCAAATCCGGCAAAACGTGGCTCACAAAATTGTGATGTTCGAGCTGCGCAATTCGTGTAAGACCCCGGCCCGTATGACGAAGGTGCTGGGACTAGCTTTGGTTGCAGTGGTTGCGGCGTGTCAGCCGCCGAAGAAACCGGTCGCGAAACCGGTCGCAGTAACGGCCCGACCATTTGATCGTGGTCCGACCGCTACGCTGGTCGATCAGAACCAGCCGGGGCCGTCGTATCGCGTGCAGATCGCCGCCGACATCACACGCGACGTGATGCCGACCGACGACCTCGCGATCGTCGTGATGGTGAACGACGAAGAAGTCGGTCGCTATCCGATCGTCGGCAAGTTCGAGCAGCGGCCGACGCGCATCAAGCAAGAGATCGAGTTGCCGCTCGGCGACTACGAGATCGAGTTCAACTATCAGGGCACGCGCTACGCGGGCTCGCCATTCCGGCTCGCGGAAGTGCCGGTGTGGGGCGGTCGTCGCGCGCTGCAGCTGCGCTCGCATCCGGGCACGCGCATCTCGCTGCGCGAAAAGAAACTGTGGGTCGGTCGTTGGTGGGCGAACGATGGTCTGCCGCAAGCGTGGATCGTGGAGTGGGTGCGCGAAGGTCAGGTCGTGACGATGACGTCGGGCCGTGAAGAGCATGGCATCCCGCCGCAAGGTGCTCGCCTGGTCGGTGGCGCGAACGCGGCGTGGCATGACGAGAAGCTCGTCAACAACACGATCTGGACGTACGGCGAAGAGTACGGCGTTCCCGATGTCGTGATGCAACAGCCCGGCGTGTGGGCCGCGCGCTGCGTGCACGGCAACTCGCCGCCGGTCGCGGTCGTGTTTCACGTGCTGCCCGGTGGTGCGCTCGCCGAGCTGAGCTCGCGCAAGATCGCGAGCGTCGGCTGGGAAGACTCGTGGAGCAAGCCGCTCGAGGCCCGCGCGCTGTCGGTGACGGAGGTCGATCGGCTGTCGTCGAAGCTGCCGAAGATCAGCGCGAGCGAGCCGTTCGACGAGGCCACGGCGCAGCAAGGCATCGAGCCCTCGATCCGGCTCTCGCTATCGGCGGTGCGCGCGCTGTTCCGCAGCAAGCAGCTCGTCGAGGCGTGGAGCACGTACAACACGCTGAACCAGCCGTCGTCGTACGTACAGCTCCATCCGGGCCAGACCCCCGCCGCCGCAGGCAAGCGTAATGGCGTCGCGACGCCGCAACGCGAGACTCCGGGTAAGGAGAACGAGCGCCGCGCAAAGCTCAAGCAGCTGCGCACGCAGATCGAAGGCCTCATCAAGGCGAACGGCGCGCCCTGGAAAGCCGAAGAGTACCCGCACAGCTAGTTGTCCGTAGTTCGGACAGGGTCAGACATTACTTGTATGCGTTCATCGGCCGAGCTGTCCGAGCAACGCATACAACGCATGTCTGACCCCTAGTTGCAGACGGGCGCTAGCTTGCTCGTCGCGAGCAGGCGCTCCATGTACACGCGCGGCACGTCGTTGTGCGTCTCGGCGACGTGCTTGAACACGAGGCCGTGGGCGAGTGCGTCGTCGGTGATCGGCGTCGTGCTCTGATCGTCGATCAAGACGCTCGGATCGGCGGTGACCCAGCTCGCGGCGCGACTCGCCATCGCGATGCTGTTCTGGTCGGTGCCGCCACCCGAGGTGTAGAGATCGACGAACCGGCGCGTGCTCGCGAGACTCGCGATGTCCTTCATCACCCACGCATCGAAGCGCGTCGTGTAGCCGTAGAGCGAATCGAGTAGCCACACCTCGTCGACTGGTACGCCGCCGAACGTGATCATCGCCGACGCGGCCTGATAGCCGCCCGAATGCGTCGCGACGATCACGCGGCCGTGGCTTGCGAGATCGAGTGGACCGAGCGGCGCGGGCACCGAGGCAAGCGTCTCGGTGAGTAGCGCTTTCATGCCGTCGGTGACACCGAGCTGTCCTGGATCGCCGCTCGCCTGGTCGTACATGACCTCGGGGACGACGAGCAGCGCGTTGCGACCACTCGCGTCGAGCTGGGTGGCGAGCGACGACGCTTGCCGGATGCCGGTGTTCGGCGCGCACGCCGTGTTCGTGTCGCCGACGACGTTCGTGATGCAGTTGTTGAAGCCGTGGATGTAGACGACGAGATCGAGCGGCGGCGTCGGGTCAAACCCTTGCGGCACGACGACGATCACGCTCGGGTGATCGGGCGATGCCGGAAACGCGCCCGCGGTGATCGTGAGTGGGTAGGTCGCGCGCGATAGACACATCCGTGCGTCCGGAGGTGCGTCGGC
>DASUFX010000272.1:0-7919 GCA_036274355.1 Kofleriaceae bacterium
TGATCCAGGCCGAACACGTTGTCGCCGACCCACAGGCCGTCCCTGTCGTCGAACGTGCAATCGCCGAGTGCATTCGGCTTGGTGACCGCAATCGAGCGGCTGCGATCGATCGCGTAGTGCCCACCTTGCTCGGTGAGGCAGTAGACGCGCCCTTCGCCCTTGCTGCACGCAAACCCCGCACAGCCCTGCGGCGTGGTGGCGAGCGCGAGCCCTTCGTAGTTGATCGCGCACTTCTTCTTCGTCGGGCACGTCGTGCCGTCGGCCTGAGTGCCGATCGCATACGGTCCCTCGACGAGGTCGAAGCCGCTGCCTTTGCGCTGCCACACCCGCATCCAGCCGTCCGAGGTGAGGCCGAACAGTTTGCCGTCGTGCGCAGCGAAGCCTTCGATGTCGTCGCTAGCGCCGGTGCCGAGCGGCAGCTTGCCTTGTTCGCGCGTGACGCCGGTGTCCGGATCGAGCACCGCGTACGCGCCGTTGTTGCCGCTATCCGAGACGATGACGAGCGCGAGCTTGCCGTCGATCGCGAGCCACGCAGCCGCCGACGCCTCGGGCAATGGCGTCGACTCGGCAAACGGCTGTTGCCCGCAATGGCCGGGATCCATGTCGGAACTGGCGGTCGCCGCCGCGGCCGCGATCTCGGGTGTTGGCGCTGCTGCTGCTGCGGGCTCGGCCTTCTGCGCAGGCTTGTCGCCGCCTCGACAGGCGATCACCGCGAGCATCACTACGCACAGCCGCACGCCCGCGCTATAGCATTCCCCTCGACGGAATGCCTGAACCACGCCGCTACCTCGTCAAAGAGATGTTCGGCCCGACGCTGCAAGGCGAGGGCGCGCACGCGGGACGGCCGTGTGTCTTCTTGCGCTTCGCGGCCTGCAACCTCGATTGCAAGTGGCCCTGCGATACTGACTTCTCGGTCGAAGGCGCCGTACGTCACACGGCAGAGGAGATCGTCGCGAAGCTCCTCGAGCTAGACACGAACCGCGCGCGCATGGTGGTCGTGACCGGCGGCGAGCCGACGTTGCAATGGGATGCGCCGCTCGCCGAGGCATTGCACGTGGCGGGCTTTCGCATCCACATGGAGTCGAACGGCACGCGGCCGCTCGCCGCGTCGGTCGATTGGCTCACCGTGTCGCCGAAGCCGCAGTTTCATCCGGCATCGATTTCGCTCGTCACCGACCTGCCGGTCAGCGAGCTCAAGGTCGTCGTCGACGACACGGTCGACGAGGCCACGCTCGACCGCTACGTCGAGCGCTACCGCTGCACGCACTACTTCGCACAGCCGTGTATGAACGACCAGTATCAGCACCATCTGCAGCGCACGCTCGCGCTCGTCCTCAAACGGCCGCAATGGAGAATGTCAGTCCAGCTGCACAAGATCATCGGCGTTCCGTGATCCTGGTTGTACCGGCAACGTAAGGTTGCACTGGCTCGGGGGCGGCATGACGCGTTTTGCCGCGCTCCACAAGATCCTCGGCGTGCCGTAAGCTCGGGCGTGCTCGCGCTCGACCAGGCCTCGCAGTTCGCTCAGCTGGCGCTGGCGTGCGTGCGGCGCGAGCTGCCTCACAAGCTCGATCACTTGCTGCTCGCCGGCACGACGCCATCGCCGCGCGAGCTGCATCCCGCCTTCTACGGCTGCCTCGACTGGCACTCGGCGGTGCACGGCCACTGGATGCTCGCGCGCCTGCTCGAGAAATTTCCCACGCTGCCCGAAGCCGCAGCGATCCGCGCGACGTTCGACGATACGTTGACGGCGGAAAATCTCGCGACCGAAGCGGCGTACTTCACCGATCGGCCGTCCTTCGAGCGCATGTACGGCTGGGCATGGTTGCTGAAGCTCGCGTGTGATCTGCCCGCGCCGTGGCGCGCGCCTCTGCAGCCGCTCGTCGACGTGATCGTCGAGAGCTACCGCGCGTTCTTGCCGAAGCAAACGTATCCGGTTCGCACCGGCGTCCACTCGAACACGGCGTTCGGGCTCACGTTCGCGCTCGACTATGCGCGCGCGGTTTCCGATCAGGCACTCGAGCAGCTGATCGTCGATCGGTCGGTCGCGTATTACGGTGGCGACGTGTCGGCGCCGAGCGCCTGGGAACCGAGCGGCGAAGATTTCTTGTCGCCATCGCTCGTGGAGGCGGATCTCATGCGCCGCGTGGTGCCGGACTTTCCGACCTGGTTCGTGCGCTTCATCCCGACGTTGTCACCGAGCCTTCGTTCACCCGCCGTCGTCAGCGATCGCAGCGATCCGAAGCTCGCGCACCTCGATGGCCTCAACCTGTCGCGGGCGTGGTGCTTGCGCAATATCGCCGAGGCGCTGCCACCGACCCCGTTGCGCGACGAGCTCGAGGTCGCGGCTGCGGCGCACGCGCGTGATGGGCTGAAGCATGTGGCCACGGGCCAGTACATGGGCGAGCACTGGCTCGCGTCATTCGCGGTCTACCTCGAGGTGCCGGCATGACGTTGCTCGTCGCGCGCATGGTGGAAGAGCGGTTTCATCGCGACACCGAGGGGCGGCCGATTCGCGAGGGACGAACGCCACCTGAGTTTCTGCAGGCCGGTGAGATCGAGTTCCGCACGTGTCCGTACTCGGGCTCGCGGTTTCAGCACAAGAACCCGATGAACGTCTCGGCGTTGCGGCAGATGGGCGCGCACTGGGACGAGCTGTGCGACGCGCTCGCGTTCTTGCGCGCCGCGCACGACGAGGTGCTCGGCGTGACGCAGCCGCAGCTGATGGATGTGTGGCGTGCGAGTCAGCTCGGCTCGGCATTGCCATGGTTCTTCTTGTTCCGCGATGCGGAAATTCCGCCGTACGCCGCTGCACTCGCGAAGGCGACGCTCGGCATGGGCATCTGGGCGCAGCGCGAGCTGTTGCAGACGATCGCGACAGCACGGCCAGCGCCGGCGCTGACACCCGAGTCGATCCTCGCGATGGCCGAGGCGAACGGCACGCTCGTCGGCGAGACCGAGGTGTGCTCGGGCGGCGACAAGATGTTGCTCAAGTTCTTCGAGGTACTCGTCGGCCCAAGGGCGCCAGGACGATTCGCTGCGCCGCGCGACGAGGTGCTTCGCTTCGGCGCGCACTACACGAACTTCAAGCTGTACATCTGGCTCTACTACCTCGCGCGTCGCTTCCTGCTCGCCGACGCCGTCGCAGCGCACGGCTCGAGTCCCGAGGCGGCCGCACTGCTCGATGCGTCCGTCGAGCCGAGCGACTTCTTCCGCATCGAGCCCGCGAACCTCGCCGCCGTGATCCCGGAGCAGCGCATGGGATGGTTCCGCTCGCTCGCCGATCTGATCGTGCCCTTCGCGCCGGCGCGGACCGATCTGGCGTTGCGCGACCTCGCGTTTCAGCTCGCCGCAGCGATGGGGAAGGGCGCCGGCCCGACCGAGACGTTCGCCGTGCTCGACGAGCTCTACGGCAAGGTCATCGCAAACGTCGAGGCGGGCTTTCGCGGCGGCGTTGGTACCAGCACTGCCGACATCGATGTCCCTGCAGATATTCGGGATCGCCTCGTCGCCTCGTCGCCGCGGCAATTCTTTGCGTCGCTGCCGAGCGCACCGCCGCCCGACCGCTAGTCTCTGTATTCGCCGCGCAGCATCGACAGCGCGATCACGCACACGATCTGCAAACCGGGAATGATCATCGCGTGCCACAGGCCGACGCCGAGGATGTGGTTGACCTTCGGCGCGCCAAAGAAGGTCACCGCGCCGAACACGGAGACGACCGCGATCAAGAACGACCACGCCGCGCGCTTGTGCTGGAGCGACATCCACGTGAGCCACGGCAACGCGCAGCCGACGACGAGCATGGTCATGCCCATCACCGGTGGCATGCCCTTGGAGAGAGCCGAGATACCGCCGACGATCGCGGCGAGACCCATCGCGATCGCGATGCCGTGACCGATGAGGCGCGGCGCGAGCGCGGCGGCGTACGCCATGCCGGCGACAATCAGCGACAGCTGCAGAAACGCGAACCGCACGCTTCCGGTGTCCGCGGCCTCGAGCGGCTTGTCCTTGAAGTAGAAATACGACGCGACCCAGAACAGCGTGTTGAACGTGAGGATGCCACCGGCGATCACGCCGGCCATCTGCATGCGCTGCTTGAACGTGGTGCGGGTGCGGGCGACTTCAGCCATCGCGGTGTGCCTAGCTTACTTCTTGCGCTTGAACAGTGAGCCCCAAAAACCCTTGGGCTTGTCGCCGTTATTCCCGGCCCCCTCGATGCGCACCGAGGGCTCTTCTTCTTTGCTGACTTGGACGCTTGGCATGGTCGCCGTCGGCGTCTCTGGCTCGGATTGCCCCGTGGGGGTCTTTGGCATGTAACCGGGGATGCTCGCGGCGAAACTCAGGCCGGGCTCGGCCTCGAGCGCCATCTGCGTCTCCTCGAGCTCCTTCTGATACTCCTTGCGGAACAGCTGGCGGATGAACTGCCGCAGCTCCTTGGGATCGAAGCGATAGCCCGCGATCAGCGCGTCGAGATCGGCGGCGAGCTGCGCGGCCGATTGGTAGCGATCGGCGACGTCACGGGCGAGCGCCTTGAACACGATCGCATCGAGCTCGGGGGTGACGCGGCGATTGAAGTTGGACGGTGGCGGCACCTCGGCTTTGCGCACCTTCTCCATCAGCGCGAATTCGGTGTCGCCGCGGAACAGCTTCTCGGTCGTCAGCATCTCGTGGAGGATGATGCCGGCGGAGAAGACGTCGGTACGCGCGTCGAGCGGCATGCCGCGAATCTGCTCGGGCGACATGTAACTGAACTTGCCCTTGAGGATGCCGATCTCGCTCGTGAACTTCATCAGCGCCTGCGCGATGCCGAAGTCGAGCAGCTTGACGTCACCGTCGTAGCTCATGCGCACGTTCGACGGCGAGACGTCGCGGTTGACGATGTTGAGCGGGCGGCCGTCGGGGCCCTGCAGCGTGTGCGCGAAGTGCAAACCTTCCGCGATGCGCGCAGCGATATAGACCGCGTGCGGAACCGGAATGCGTTGCTGGGTCTCCTGACAGCGACGCAGCACCTGCGTGAGATCGCGACCGCCGATGTATTCCATCGCGATGTAGTGGCGGCCGTCGTACTGCCCGATCTCGAGCGTCTCGACGATGCAGCGGTTCTTCAGCATCATCGCGAGCTTTCCTTCGCGATGGAACATGTCGATGAAGCGCGCCTCGCGTGCGAGCTGCGGCCGCATCACCTTCACGGCGAACAGATTCTTGTCGCCGTTCGCGATGCGTGCGCGATAGACCTCGGCCATGCCGCCGCGCGCGATCAGTCCAAGAAGGTAATACTTGCCGAACGGCACCGGATCATTCGGCGCACCCGGCGACAACTTCCCTTCCTGTGACGGCCGCTCGGAGACCACGGCGCGGGCACCTTACCACTGCACGACGAGCTTTTGTCCCGGCTCGATCTGTACGGATCGCTCTTCTGTCCTAACCCCGGAATCGTCCTTCAAGACCATTCGGAGCTTGTGACCATCGGACGGAACCGGGACGCCCACCTCGAGCGAGGTGATCCCGAGGTCGTTCATGACGCCTGGCGAGCTCGCCATTTCGAGGGCGATTCGGCCGTAGGGCTTCTCCAGCTTGTTGACGACGATCGCCCAGCGGAACGTCATCGTGGATGGCTTGCCAGGCTCGACGGTCGTGTACTCGAACATCGCCATCTCGTACTTGGGATTGAAGCACAGCCCCTTGTACGTACCAGGCGCAACGAGCAGGCCCTTCTCCGGCAACTTGCCCGAGATGCGCTGGCGGTTCACCCACATTTCGCCGCAGGGCATGCTCGCCGAGACGAGCAGGGTGCCGAGCACATCCTTCTCGCGCGCGAGCTCGCTGCGCACGACATCGGCGTTCGGGCCAAACGGTCGCTGCACCAGATAGCGGCGATAGAAGTCCTTCTTGCGCTCGCCTTCGCCGAGCTTGTCGTAGGTCGAACCAAGCTCGCGCAAGAAGCCGGGCAGCTCGGGCGCGAGCGCGTAGCCCATATGGAACAGCACGAGCGCGTCGGCGTAGCGGCCGGCCTTGAACTCGGATCGGCCCTGCTTGAACGCCTGGTTCGCTTCCTTCGACATCTCGGTCAGCGCGAGCTTGTCCGCGAATGGATCGGGGGTTCCGGCGAGTCGCGTCGCTTCGGCGGTTGCCTCGGCTTTGGCCTTGGGGTCCTTCACAGCCGCCGCGTAATTGCTCCACGCCTCGGCGGCCTCTTGGTTTTGACCGGCGAGTGTCCACAGCGTCGCGAGCTGCTTTGCCTCGGGGCTGGCCGGACCGCGCGCGACCGCGAGCGCTTGATACAGCGGGATTGCCACGGCCCACTTGCGGTCCTTCACCGCTTTTTCAGCGCCTTTGACCAGGTGTTGCGACAGCGCCGCGCGCGACTTCTTGGTCGTGACGGTCGAGTACAGCTCTGCCTGATCAGGCGGTTTGACGTCGGTTTTATCGGGCGGTTTGTCCTCGCCATCGGCGCGGGCAACCGGCGCAAACAACAACAGCGCGACGACAGGCGTCGCACGAAGGACCCAATTCACAAAACAAGCGTAACCGGTCGCGATCTTGGACACGAGTCTTCGACGAAAGATCGTGCTCCGAGATTCTTGCGCGCGACAACTCTGCGCGAGTACGCGGCCGCCCACTTTGGATCCGAGCAACCGACCTGCAAAGTAGCCGGGCGCACGCACATTACGGGAACTGCCAAAAACGGTTTATCAACAATAGTTTGCATTATGCCAACGCGTGGTACGTTGGACGTGTTGCACGTTGTCATCCTTGAACGCAACAAGCAGGTGGGGCGCAAAGTCGCTCGGCTGTTCCTTTCGGTGGGTGCGACGGGTGTGGTCGTGGAAGAGCCCAAGCATGTCGCCCCGGTGATCGAAGACGCCGACGTCCTATGCGCCGACGCGTTTGACGGTGATTTTGTCGCCGAGGCAGTGCGGTCTCGCCCGCGGCTGCGCGGCGTGTTGTGGACCGCCGAGCCGTTGCGACGCGCGCTCAAGTTCCTCGTCGAGACGAGGGCGATCGACAACGTGCTCGGTCGCAAGGACTTCGACAGCGCGCCGCGCTCGTGGGAAGTCCTCATGGTCGCGCGCCGGCTTGGCGGTGCTCCGCCGGCTCCACTCAGTGCGTATCTCGATTGGGGCTTCTCGCACCTCGATCTCGACGTCCGCACGACCGCGGATCGCGATCTCTCGGTCGTGAAGATTCAGGATTTTGTCGCGGGCCTGCAGCTGCCGAAGCGGGTCGGCGAGATGTTCGGCGAGCTCGCGCACGAGCTGCTCATGAATGCGATGTACGATGCTCCGGTTGACGCGCAGGGGAAGGCTAAATACGCCGCTGATCGCAAGGCCGACATCCGGCTCGGCGACAACGAACGGCCGACCGTGCGCGTCGCGACCGATGGAACTCGACTCGTTTTGCAAGTTCGCGATCCGTTCGGTCGGCTCGAGCGCAGGCACGTCTTCGACGGGCTCGCGCGCGGGTTGGCCGGTGGTGAAATGGATCAGAGTCACGGCGGGGCCGGCCTGGGAATGATGGTCTGTCACAACTCGTCGTCGGCGATGTTCTTCGACGTCGTGCGTGGGCGGTCGACGGAAGTCACCGCTCTCTTCGAGCTCGATATGAATCTTCGCGAGCTCCGCACGCAGGCGAAGTCGCTGCACTTCTGGAGCGCATGATGGAAGCCGTACGTAAATCACAACCAGCGATGGTATCGCCCGGTCGCAATTCGGGCGCCCCTCTCGGAGCTCCACAAGAACCGGCATCGGCCGCGAAGCTGACGATCGAGAAGTTCGCCGACGGCGCGATCTCGTGCCTGAAGTTCAGCGGCACGATCGACGAATCGTTCGAGGGCAAGAAGGTCGCGCGGTCGGTGCAGGGCGATACGCTCGTGCTCGACCTCGGCGGCGTGAAGAAGATCTCGTCGTTCGGTATTCGTG
>DASUFX010000273.1:0-3356 GCA_036274355.1 Kofleriaceae bacterium
GGCGGCCGACTCGGCCATGCGATCGAGCCCGCGCTCGCGCCGCTCGGTTTTGACTGGAAGATCGGCGTCGGCATCATCGGCGCGTTTGCCGCGCGCGAGGTGTTCGTGTCGACGCTCGGCATCGTCAATGCGGTCGGCGACGACGCGGACGAACGGTCCGAGCCGCTGCGCCAGGCGCTGCGCGAGGCGAAGAAGCCCGACGGCACCAAGGCATATACGCCGCTCGTCGCGCTGTCGCTCATGGTGTTCTTCGCGCTTGCGATGCAGTGCATGAGCACGCTCGCGGTCGTCCGGCGCGAAACCCAGAGTTACCGCTGGCCGCTCTTCCTGTTCGGCTACATGACCGTCCTCGCCTGGGTCGCGAGCTTCCTGGTTTTCCAGGGAGGTCGCTTACTTGGCTTCGGCTGATCTTTTTACAAGGTCGTTGTCGATCCGCCTCGCGCCCATTCGACCCATGGGCGTAAGGAGAGATGACCATGCAATACCTGCTGCTGATCTACGACAACGAGAAACTGTGGGGCGACATGTCGAAGGAGGAGTCGCAGAAGCTCCACGGCGAGTACACGGTGTTCACGAACGACATCAAGGCGAGCGGACATTTCGTCGCCGGTGATGCGCTCCAGCCGGTAGCGACCGCGACGACGGTGCGCGTGCGCAACGGCAAGACGCAGACGACCGATGGACCGTTCGCCGAGACCAAGGAACAGCTCGGCGGCTACTACCTGATCAACGCGAAGGATCTCGACGAGGCATGCAAGATCGCCGAGCGAATCCCGAGCGCACGCATTGGCTCGATCGAGGTTCGCCCGGTCATGGTCTTCAACATGGGCAACGCCAAAGACCAGTACATGGCCGCGAAGAAGTAGCGCTACTTCTTCAGCGCGCGGGCTGTCGCGTCGAGCAGCGGCTGCGCGGTGACCGGATTGCCGGTCGCCTGCTTCATCCAGAGGTCTGGCAGGATCATGCCGAGCCGGCAGACGCGCTCGAACTCCTTCGCGAACGTCGCCTTGTCTTTGCCGGCAACGTGCTCTTCGACCTGGAACGCGATCAAGTGACCGAGCACGTAGTTGAAGAGATACAGCGGCGACGTGATCGTGTGGCTGTAGATACCGAGCAGCGCGGAGTCGTGACCGCCGAGCGTGGGCTCGTAGTACTTGTTCCACACGCTCTGCGCGGTCTTCACCGTCGCTTCGCGAATCTCGGCCGCAGTCGCGTTCGGATGATCGTAGAGCCAGTGCCAGACGTCGAGCTCGACGAGCGCCGAGCCTGCGATCTCGCGCGTGTTCCAGAACGCGTCGAGCACGCGCAGGCGATCGGCCTCGCCGTTCGCCTTTGGCTTGCCGAGCAGCTCGAGATCGCGCGCCTGGAACAAGAACGCGAGCGCTTCGGTGAACGCCGTGTTCGGCACGCCCGACAGCAGCGTGTAATCGATGTCGTAGAGCGAGAACGTCTGCTCGACGTTGTGGCCGAGCTCGTGGACCGCGATGTTGTAGCCCTTGTACGTCATGCCGCCCGGCTCGACGCGCGTGCGCAGGTGCGCCTTGTCACCGCGGCGCTCGGCGCCCATTGCGTGACCGGCACCGCGCGACGAATCGACCGTGATGTGCGAGGCGACGTAGCTCGCGCGCTCCGGCGTGAAGCCGAGGTCGCGCAGGATGCGCGGGATGTCTTTCTCGAACGCCTGCGGCGTCGGGTACTTCTTCGTCGTGATCTTGTCGAGCTCGGTCTCGGGACCGGTGTCCTGGCCGAACTCGTACCAGATGTCGCTCGGCTCGAGCTTGCGGCCGAGCTTCTGCTGCATCTCCTTCGCGGCGTCGGCGGCGAGCGGCGACTCGAGGATCTCGACGAGCAGCTTGCGTACGCGGTCCTCCGGCATCTCGGCGGCGTCGAACGCGCGCTCGATCACGGTCGGCGCGACCGGCACGTACGGATCGATCGCGCGGCCGGCCGCGAGGTGACGGCGCACTTGCTCGAACCGCGTGTCGGCCTCGCGTGTGTCGGACGGCTCCTTCGTCTTGCCCGCAGGCGCCTCGGCCTCGACGGTGCCTGCCTCGGCGACCGTGACCTTGTTCGTGAACGGATTCCAATCGAGGTTCGGGTTGTCGATCACGGCCGCGGGAATCTGCTGAGTGACGATGCGCTCCATCACCTTGATGATCACGCGCTGCTTCGCGAGACCGTCGGCATCGGCGTAGTTCGCCTTGAGCTCGTCGCGGAGGTTCCAGTGCGTGATGAGGTGCTTCTTCGCCGGGAACAAGCGCTTGCCGTCCTCGGCGAGCACGTGATGCATCCAGAGGTAATAGCCGGCGATGTACTGATCCGCGGCGGCTTCGGCGGCAGTCGCTGCTTGCAGCAGCGCGCCGGGCACGCGCGTGTCGTACTTGCCGGTGAGGCGAACCTCGGCCCACTGGCGGCGCGAGTAGCTCTCGCCGTCCTTGAGGCGATCGGCGAGCTTGGTCAGCGGAAAGTTCAACAGCGCGGCGAACGCGACCTTGGTCTTGAACATGTCCTCGATCGTGTGCGCGGTCGGATCGTAGGCGGCGAGCAGCGGCTCGACCGCGGCCATCGGGCCTGTATCGACCTCGGTGTTCCAGCGCGCCGTGCGGCCGAGCTCGAGGAAGTGACCTTTCATCTGCTCGTTCATCTCTTGCAGACGCTCGAACAGCTGATCGCGCAGCTTCGGATCGGCGACGAACTGCTCCTCGCAGAACGCTCCGAGATCGCCGTCGGCCACGCGCCACAGCGACGCGACCTGGTCGACGCCCTTCTCGACCGCGGCACGGTTCGCTTCGCCGTGCTTCTTCACACACGCGGTCTTCGCGGCCGCGACGTCGTTCGCCGCGATCGGCGTGTCTTCGGCGCTGACCGCGGGCTTTGCTCCCGCAGCTTCGCGCGTGGGCTTGGTGTCGGGGCACGGCGCGGTCGATTGCTTCTGACCGCACGCTGCAAGAACAACGACGACGATGTAACTGAGGGCGCGCATGACCGAGCGTCTGTAGCACAGTAAGCTGGCCACACGTGCAGACAGCTGCTGCCATCGCCGATGTGTTTCGCGTCGAGCGGGCGCGCGTGCTCGCGACCGTGATCCGCGTATGTAACGGCGACTTCGAGCTCGCCGAAGAGGCAGTCCAAGAGGCGTTCGAGGCCGCGCTCGCGCGCTGGCCAACCGAAGGAATTCCCGACGAGCCGCGTGGTTGGCTCGTGTCGGTCGCGCGCAACAAGGCCGTCGATACGATCCGCCGCCGCATCAAGTTGCGGGAGATCGTGGCGTCGCAGGATGTCGCACCGGAGTCGCAAGTGGGCGCCGCACCAGAAACGATCGCGGTCCCCGATGATCGATTGCGGCTGATCTTCAC
>DASUFX010000274.1:0-8113 GCA_036274355.1 Kofleriaceae bacterium
AAGAGCAGCGAGACGATGAAGGAGATCGAGTTCGCGCAGCGAAACCACAGCGCGTTTCAGTACTGGGATGTGACGGACATCGGTGGCGAGATCTACACGCTGCGCAACGAAGGCAGCGGCAAGTTCATGTCGTTCGGCTTCGGTTCGCACGTGAAGCAGTCGGGCGATCAGGATCAGCACACGCACTGGCGTCTGCTCCCGGTTTGAGCGAGTAGTTGTCATTCGCGCGAGCGCGCTTGCTAGGCTGCAGCAATGACGTGGCGTGTGCCGCCCTACGACCGCGCCCTCGATGAGCTCGTGACGTACGTACGCGCGACGTACCAGCCGCTTGGAATCGTGGTCGCAGGCAGTATCGTGCGCGGCGAAGCCGGCCCGACGAGCGACTTCGATGTGTTCATCGTGCACGACGCGTCGTGGCGGTTGCGCGAGCAGCGCGTGTTCGCGGGCGTGCCCGCAGAGCTGTTCGTGAATCCGGCCGCGCGCGTACGGCGCTACTTCGAGAACGAGCACGCACGCGGCCGGCCGTGCACGGCGCACATGTTCGCGACCGGCGAAGCACTCGAGCCGGTGCATTCGACCATTGCCGAGCTGATCGCCGAAGCGCGAACGTGGCTGGCCAAGCCGCTCGAGGTTACCGAGGCTGCGCTCGTGCAACGCCGTTACGGTGCGGTGGATTGCCTCGATGATGCGCGTGACGTCATCGATCGCGATCCGGCAGCGGCTGCGCTACTCCTCGCCGAGGTCGTGCGCGAGATCGTCGCGTACGCGTTCTGGCAGCGGCGCGCATTCGAGCCGCGGCGTAAGGACATGGTCGCGCGGCTCGAAGCGATCGATCCCGAGGCCGCGTCGCTCCTGCGCACGTGGTCTGCGGCGAGCGGCCGCCAGGCGCTCGCAATTGTCGAGACGCTCGCGCGCCACGTGCTCGGCGTCGACGCGTTCTTCGAGTGGACCTCGGAGCGCGACGAAGAGTAGGACTAGCGCCAAGGCTAGCAAGCAACGATGCGTCGCGATGTGGCGATTGTCGCGCTACGGGCAGCTCGGGGGTGCGCCGCCGCCGTTGAAGTTGTCGAAGATCGCCGTGCCAGGCGTGGCGTTCGCGCTGTTCGTACCGGCCGCGAACGTGATGTACGCGGTCGTGCTCGCTGGCGTCGCCTCCATGTGCTGCACCGTCCAGCTCACGCCATCCGGCGACGTTTCCCAGTACATCGTGCCGGCGCGTTCGCGGATCTGCCACCAGCGATGCGTCGTTGCGCTGTACGTGACGTTCGCGCGGTCGAAGATCTGGTCGTTTATGCGCATGCGGAAGAACAGCTTGTTCGCTTCCCACTCGATCGATGGACCGTCGGTCTTCGCGAGTGACGTCCAGAGCAGCAGGATCGTGTTCGTGGTCGGGTTACTGACCTGCGGCACCTCGACGAACACGCGGTCACCTGCGATCGAGTATCCCGACGTCGTCATGTAGCCGGCCCAGTTGTTCGCGATGTTCACGCCAAGCGTGATCACGACGTGACCACCGGTCTCGGCGTAGCTCGTCACGCTGTCGGCATAGGCGTTGCCCCACAGCGCGGTGTTGCGTGAGTTGTCGTCGAAGTTATCGGTGATGGTGTGCGTGGTGCCGGTGCATGGCGGCGCATCGACGAGCATCGTGTCGGTGACGCTGTCGGTGAGTGCACCATCGATCACCGCGCTGTCGCTGCTCGCGTCGTCACCGCCGCCCGGCGTGGCGTCCTCGTGCGACTGACCGCTGAAGCCGAAGCGCCCGCAAGCGTCGAGCAGCAGCACGAGCAGAGCGCACCGAAACGCCACCGCACGATCCTACCGCCGGCGCTTACTCCGAGCGATAGAGAATCTGGCGGCGCTTGCCGCGCCACTCGAGGACGAGGAAGTCGCCGATTTGCTCGGCAGTTGCCTCGTCGAGCGCGCGCTTCGGGGTCGCGCGCAGGCAGGGATGGTCGCCGGGCTCGACGGCCAGCTCGTAGAAGTGCCAGTGCTCTTCTTCCTTTTGCCCGGATAGCACGTAGGCATCGTCGAACGTCCAGCTCGGTGCGTTCGCGCACGCGATCGGCTTGCCGTCGGGGCTGCGCACCGTGACGCGGCGGCGGTACGTCATGTCGAGGCGTGTATCGGTACGCCGCGTGATCTCCCACCACTCGGCTTCGTCGCGCACGTTGCCATCGTCGTCGAACGACGTCGCTTGCCAGCGCCACGGCCCGGTCGGCTCCGGTTTTTCGGTCCACGGTGCATCGCGCAGTGGTGTCGAAACAGAGTCGACTTGCCACAGCGTCTGCGAGCCTTTGTTCCAGCGCAGCGTGAGCCGGTTGCCGTGCGGCTGCATGCGGTACTCGCTCATGTGGCGAAAGCCGTGGTCGCACGGCGACGGCTCGGCCTTGTAAGCGGTCTCTTTGACGATCAGCTCGGTGCCTTGGAGGTCGGCGATGACGTCGAACATCGCGCGCTGGCGATAGTAGAGGCGCTGGTTGCATTGAAATGGCACGCGATCGGTCGAGCGCACTTCGACCGTGCGCAGGTAACGCCCGATGAGGCGCGTGGGGGCGGCGGGATCGGCACGCAGCTGCCACTGCTCCTCTTCGACCCGCGCAGTCGCTTCTTCTTCCGCGCGGTAGACCCAGCGCCAGTCACCGATAAGGTCGAGCAGCGTGACTTGCTTGGCCGGCTCGACCGGATGCGTAGCGGTCGTTCCACCCGGCGGCTGGCAGGCGAGAAACAGAGCGACGACCGCGAGGTGCTTCACGACGTGGCGATCACCAACCGCCGGGGCGGCGAGCGTACGTGTCGGCGACGATCTTCGCGATCGCCTTGTCGGAGAGCGCCTCGGGGCGACGGTGGTGGCCGGCTTTGGCGCTCGGGTCGTATTCCCAGGCCACGCGAGCGCACAGGCGGGCGACTGCTTCCTTCTCGGGGAAGCCGAGGCGATACATCGTGCCGGCCCGGTTGGCGAGCTCGGCCGCGGCAACGTCGGCGCGCAGCTTCGAGCCATTCTTCTTGCCCGGCGTGCACTCCATCCATTCGAAACGCATGCGCCGAGTATACTCGGGCGGTGAGGCAACTGTCGGTCGCGGGTGCGATCGCGATCGCGCTAGCCGGATCGGCGCACGCCGAGGGCGTGGGCGTGATTGCGGCCGGCGGCGACCGCGGCGACGCGAGCAAGGCGATGGCGGGAGCGATCGCGGACGCACGTCCTGCGCGAATCGTCGACGATGCGGTCGGCGAGGCGAGGGCGGCGGTGGTTGCCGGTGCCGTGCCGGTCGCGACGCTCGAGCGGTTTCGCCACGTTCGCGAGCAGATCGATGAAGCGTGGCGCGCGTTCTTGCGCGTGCAGGTCGATTTCGCGGCGTCGCGCCTGGCGGCCGCGCGGACGGCGGCGGAAAGCCTGGTCTCACTGCCCGGCGGTGCGAGCGTCTACGCGGATGCGTCGTTGCGGCTCGGCGCCGTCCTCGGCTATCTCGGGCGCGCGGCGGACTCGCAGGCAATCTTGGCGCTCGCGCTCGCACTCGATCCCGAGCGCCCGATCACGATCGCGGAGTTCTCGCCCGACGTCGTGAGTGCCGTCGATGCGGTACGTGCGCAGACGCGGCCGACGCGCGCGGTGAGGATCACGAGCGAGCCCGCGGGTGCGGCGATCAGCGTCGACGGCAAGGAGCTCGGCCGCGCACCGTTGCATGCCGATCTCGCAGTGGGCCAGCACGTCGTCGTCGGGCGCGCCGCGCAGTATCAGGCAAGGGCGATGGCAGTCGCGATCGGCGACGGTGCGAACGAGCTGTCTGTCGAGCTCGAGCGCGACATCGGCTGGACGCGGCTCGCCCAAGGCGCAACGATCGGCGCGAGCGACGCCGATGCGCAGGAGCTCGTCGATGCAGCGGTCCGCTACGCGGATCTCGACGAGGTCGTGCTCGTCGCTGCGGCCGAGCAACGCGGTGGGCCCACGCTGCTCGTGCAGCGCTGCGCGGGCTTGCCGGCACGCTGCACCGCGGTGATCGAGGTCGGCTACGCCGAGCACAGCGGCATCGGTGCGGCTGCGCGGGAGGCATGGCAGGCGGCGCGGGTAGCAGACCTGCGGTATCCGCCGAGCGTGTTTGGCGATCCACGCGCGACCGGCAAGAAGGGCGATGGACGGTGCAAGCTGTGCCGCAGTCCGATCCTGTGGGGCGGCGTTGGCGTCGCTGCGGTCGTCGCAACGGTCGCGATCATCGCGATCGTATCGTCGTCGCGGCCGCCGCCGGTCGTCGGCGTCGATCCAACCCAGTTCTAATTCGTGAAGTCTGCCTGCAGCGGCTTCGTCTCGCCGCTCGCGAGATCGACGGCGAATGTTTGCTTGCGTGGCGGGCTCTCGGCGGGAAACACGATCTCGACCGTGTGGTGGCCGGCCGATACGCTCACCTTCTTCGGCGTACGGCCTGCGTGCTTGCCGTCGACGTAGATCTCGCCCCACGGAATGGCGCCGACCTCGAGCGTCCCGGTTGCGGCGGTGGTCGTCGACGCGTCGCTCGGCGGCCGTGTCGCATCGCTGCGGCGCGTACCCGCATCGCGCGGCGGCTCGCGGCCCGCATCGATCGCGCCGGCGTCGATCACACCGGCATCGATCGGCGGCTCGACAACGATCGCATCCACAGTCTGCTCGACGGCGGGTGCATCGAAGTACATCACCGGCACGCTCGCGTCGCGCGGATGCAGTACGCGCTCGCGGTTCGCGAAGAAGATGTAGACCGCACCGGCGGCGAGCGCGAGGCCACCGATGCCGACGAGGACCAACAGCGCGCGACTCGGTGGCCGGGCGATCCTCGCCGTGACATTCGGCTCGGGCTCGGCGCCGAACGGTTGCGCGTCCTGGAGCGTCTTCGGCTCCTTGATCGCCTGCGGACTGTCGTCCTTCGTCGGCGTGTCGTCGATCGCGTCGAACGGCAACAGCGGCGTCGCGCGATCGAGCATCTCCTGCATGTTCACGTTCGTCGCGAACGTCTGGTGTCGCTTTGGCTTGCCACGCGCGGCGGCCTCGCGCGGAATCACCGCGGTACGCGGGCCACCCGGCGCGGGCTCGATCGGCGCGGTCGGCTGCCGCCCATCGGCCAACGGCTCGGGCGACACGACGTCGTGCGCGACCGCCTCGAGGTTCGTCGGCAACCGCCGCGTCTCGGGCGGGCAGTACCGCGCGACCAGCGCCGAGACATCGCGCGCGCCGGGCGTCTCGTCGAGGCCGTAGAGGTGCTTGTTGAGCTGCGCGAGCATGTCGGCCGCCGTCGGCCAGCGCGCGTTCGTGTTGCGCTCGAGCGCGCGCATCACGACCTCGTCGAGCTTCGCCGGTACTTCCGGTCGCACCGACGACGGCGGTGGAATCGGTTCCTCGAGCACCGCTTTGAGCGTGGCGTCGGCGTCACCCTTCGCGAACAGGCGACGGCCGGCGAGCATCTCCCACGCGAGCACTCCGACCGAGAATAAGTCAGTCTGGCCCGACAGCGATTCGCGGCGCACTTGCTCGGGCGACATGTACGGGAACGAGCCGGTCGGCGCCGACCGCGAGTCCTCGCCTTCGGTGCCATCGCCGAGCGTGACCGCGATGCCGAAATCGACGAGCTTCACCTCGCCGTCGCGCGACAGCATCACATTGCGCGGCGACAGATCGCGGTGGATCACACCATCGCCTTTGCGATGCGCGTAGTCGAGACCGTCGAGAATGCGCGCGGTGATCCACGCGGCAAGCGCGGGCTCCATGTGGCCTTCGCGCCGCGCCATCGTTTCGGTGAGCCGGTAGAGCGTGGGACCGTCGATGTACTCCATCGCAATGAAGTACGTGTCGTCGACGACGCCGAGCTCGTAGACCGGAACGATGTTGCCGTGCGCCAGCGTGACGAGCGTCTTCGCTTCGGCAACGAACAGATCGACGAAATGGCGGTTCCCCGAGAGCTTCGGGTGGATCTGCTTGATGACGAGCGGCTTCTCGAAGCCGCCGGGACCGATGATTTTGGCGAGATAAATCTCGGCCATACCGCCGGTCGCCAGCTTCTCGGTCAGATAGTACTTGCCGAACGTCGTCGGCAACTCCGTCATTCGGCTTTGAAGAGTATCAGATACACTCTCAGTGAATGCGGGCGTGGTGCTTGGTACTCGTCAGCACGGCCGGCTGCGCGCAGCTGTTCGGGATCGAACAGACGACCAGCAGCGAGGTCCGCACCGATGCCGCGGTCGATGCACGCCGCGATAGCGGGATCGACGCTCGCACGTGCTCCGCTGGCGATGCGCACGTCACCGATCCTATGACGGGCGCCTGCTACATGTTCTTTGTCGGGCCCAAAACGCGCGACGAAGCGCGCGCGACATGCAACACCGAGGGCGCGCTGCTCGCGAGCGTGGAGAGCGCCAACGAGAACCAGCTGATCACCTCGCTGCTCGGCATGAACCTCGCGTTCCTCGGGGGCACGGACGAAGTCACCGAAGGCACGTTCAAGTGGGAAGACGGAACCGCCGTCGTGCTCACGAACTTCGCCACGGGCGAGCCGAACAACGGTACGGGCTTGTTCGAAGAGGACTGCATCGTCATCCACGGCGATCTCGCAGGCAAATGGGACGATCGCCCGTGCGGAGCGGAAGCTGGGGCCACCGTTCCCGGCGCCTATGCGTTCGTCTGCGAGCGCGACTAGAAGCGCGCGTGAAACCGGCACGTGCACCGCGCCGGCGGTACTATTGGCGCGGTGATCTCTCGGGCAGGGCTCTGTGCCTTGGTGCTTGCTGCGTGCGGCGATCCGGCAGCGCACGTCCAGCTCACGCCCGTGAATCCGTGCGGAATGGTGACGGAGACCGCGTTGCGCGTGATCGGCTACACCGCCGGCGGCGAGCTGCGGCGCACCGTGCCGCCAAACGAGATCGACGCGTTTCCGGCCGATACCGAGCAGCTCGGAGTCGAGGTTGTGGGTGCAGGCGGTGGCCTCATCGCGATCGGCAAGACCGCGCCACTCGCATTCGATGCGCTCACCGACGGCAGCGACATTCCGATCGTGATGGCGCCGCCCAGTGGCTTCTGTCCGGTTGGCCCGATGACGGAGCCGCGCACCGCGCCGCTCGTCGCGCGAGCGGGGCAGGGTGTGCTGATCGTCGGTGGCCTCGCGCCAAACGGTGATCGGCTATCGACCGCCGAATATTACGATCCGGCGACGACGACGTTCACGCCGGTCGACGTGCCGCCGAGCCTCGTCGATCCCGATAACGGTCTTGCCGGCGCCGTGCTCAGCGAGCTGCCCGACGGACGCGTCGCGATCACGGGCACCGCGAGCCACGCGCTCGCGTACTTCGACGCCGACGATCGCCGGCTCACGATGCCGAACCTGTTCGATCACCGCGCGTTTCACGGGGCATTCGCGACCGACGCTGATCACCTCTTGATCATTGGCGGCTGCGCGGATGTCGCCGCCGGCAGCTGCATGGGACCGACGCTGCGCACCGGATTCGTCTATGACCTGCGCGATCTCGCAAAGCGCGACCGCGCGCCGCAGCTTGGCGACACGGCGCAACGTTTCGGTGCACACGTGCTCGAGCTAGGCATCCAGCGCGACGGCGTGCGGCGCTTCTTGCTCGCGGACGGGTTTGGTGATGCCGCCGTCGCCGATCGATTCGCGCTCACCGACGCGACGACCGAGCTCGTCACCGGGATGCACGCACAGACCACGCTGCTCGACGGCGGCGCGGTGCTCACCGCATTCGATCCCGACACCGCCGCGCAAACCGGTGCCGCATCCGTGCTCGTTCCCGATGGCGGCCTCGCGGCGATCGCGCTCGCGCCGCGTTTTGCCGGCACGCGGGTCGTCACGCTCGAAGATGGATCCGTGATCGCGATCGGTGGCGACGCCAACGTCGCGCGCTACCTGCCGACGACGAACACGTGGGCGGTCGCACCGCCTGCTGGCACCGGCCCGGGCGCGATCGTTGCGCCAGTCCTCATGCGACTCGGTGATGGCTCGGTCCTCGTGCTCGGCGGCCGCACGGCAACTGCCGAGGCCTGGATCTATCGGCCCGCGCTCGTCGGGCCGGCGTCGGGTTCCGTCGTCGCGCTCCCTGATGGCAGCACGGAAGGTGTGCTCACGCCCACGGATCCGACGCTGCTCGA
>DASUFX010000275.1:0-10185 GCA_036274355.1 Kofleriaceae bacterium
CGACCCGTACCAGATCGCAGAAGCGCGCGCGGCCGGCGCTGATGCGGTGCTGCTCATCGTTGCGGCCCTCGACGAGATGCAGCTCGCGGAGCTGCTCGCCACCGCGTTCGACTACCAGCTCGATGCGCTCGTCGAGGTGCACGACCTCCGCGAAGCCGAAGTGGCATTGAAGGTCGGCGCAACACTCGTCGGTGTGAACCATCGCGACCTGAAGACGTTCACGATGGACATGACGCTGACCGAGAAGGTCGCCAGAGTCGTGCCGCCATCGACCGTGCTCGTCGGTGAGAGCGGCATCAAGAGCCCAGCCGACGCGCGCATGCTGGCCGACGCTGGCGCCCATGCGATCCTCGTCGGCGAACACTTGATGCGCGCGCCCTCGCCAGGTGCCGCGCTGCGCGAGCTACTCCGATGACGCGGATCAAGATCTGCGGCGTCACGCTCGCGGACGATGCAGCACGCATCGCGTCGCGCGGTGCCGACTTCATCGGTCTCAACTTCTGGCCGAAGTCGAAGCGCTACCTCGCGCCGGAGCGCGCATTGATGATCGCGTCGGTCGCGCGGTCGACGGGCAACCCGAAGCTCGTCGGTGTGTTCGTCGACCCAGAGATCGACGAGATCCAGGCGATCATCGCGACCGTCGACCTCGACATCATCCAGCTCCACGGCGACGAGACGCCCGATTTCGTGAAGAAGGTCTCGCTCGCGGTGTACCGGCCGGTGTGGAAGGCAATTCCGATCAAGTCGTCGCGCGACCTCGCTTCGCTCGACGTGTGGCCGGCCGAGGCACTGCTGCTCGATGCGCCGACGCCCGGCCGCGGCGGTGCGGGCGCGACGTTCGACTGGCAGCTCGCCCGCGAGGCACGCGAACGCTTTCCGAAGATCAACTTCGTGCTCGCGGGCGGTCTGACCCCCGAAAACGTCACGACGGCGATTCAAACCGTGCAGCCGTGGGCGGTCGATGTCGCGAGTGGCGTCGAAGCCGGTCCAGGCATCAAGGATCCGGCGAAGCTCGATGTATTCATCGGCGCCGCGCGACTCGCCGGCTAACCCACCCACGTGATACCGAAAGCTATGTCGACCGCCGACGAAATCGCCCAACTGCCCGAGCCGGTCAACGGCCGCTTCGGTGAGTTCGGCGGCCAGTACGTCGCCGAGACGTTGATGCCCGCGATCAACGAGCTCGAGCACGCGTGGCGCACTGCCCGCCGCGACTCGACGTTCTGGTCCGAGGTCGACGATCTGCTCGCCTCGTATGTCGGCCGGCCATCGCGCCTGTATCACGCGCAGCGCCTGTCGAAGGACGTCGGCGCGCAGGTCTACCTCAAGCGCGAGGACCTCAACCACACCGGAGCGCATAAGATCAATAACTGCATCGGCCAGGCGGTGCTCGCGCGTCGCATGGGCAAGCGCCGGCTGATCGCCGAGACCGGCGCCGGCCAGCACGGCGTCGCGACCGCGACGGTCGCTGCGTTGTTCGGCTTGCCGTGCGAGGTCTATATGGGCGCCGAGGACGTCGTGCGCCAGTCGCTCAACGTCGAGCGCATGAAGCTGCTCGGCGCCAAGGTCCACGCGGTCGAGAGCGGTACGCGCACGCTCAAAGACGCGATGAACGAGGCGCTGCGTGACTGGGTCACGAACGTCGGCGACACGTTCTATCTGATCGGTTCCGTTGCCGGCCCGCATCCCTATCCATGGATGGTGCGCGACCTGCAAAGCGTGATCGGTCGTGAAGCACGCGCGCAGATCCAGGTGCAAGCGAGTCGCATGCCCGACGCTCTGATCGCCTGCGTCGGCGGCGGGTCGAACGCGGCCGGGCTGTTCGCGCCGTTCGTCGGCGTACCGGACGTGAAGCTGTTCGGTGTCGAGGCGGCAGGCGAGGGCGTCGCTACCGGCCGCCACGCGGCGACGCTCGGCGCCGGTCGCGTCGGCGTACTGCACGGCAGCAAGAGCTACGTGCTCACGCACACCGACGATGCGCGGCTCGGCCAGATCGCGCACGCGCACTCGATCAGCGCCGGCCTCGATTATCCAGGCGTCGGCCCCGAGCACGCGTACTGGAAGGAGACCGGCGTCGTCACCTACGTGTCGCGCACGGACGACGAGGCGCTTGCCGCGATCGAGCGGCTCGCGCGCAGCGAAGGCATCCTGTGCGCACTCGAGACCGCGCACGCTGTCGCCGCGCTCGACGAAGTGAAGCGCGCGCTCGGCAAGCCCGATCCGATCATCATCGTTGGCCTGTCGGGCCGCGGCGACAAGGACATGGTCACCATTGCTCAGCGGAGACAGCCATGACCGCCAAGACTGGAGCCCGGTTGCGCGCGGCGTTCGACAACGCGGCCGCCGAGAAGCGCGCCGCGCTGGTGGCGTACCTGACGTTCGGGGATCCAGATCCCGTGACGTCGATCGCAGTTATCGAAGCGGCGTGTCGCGCTGGCGCAGATGTGATCGAGCTCGGCGTGCCGTTCTCCGATCCATCCGCAGACGGTCCGTCGATTCAACGCGCGATGGAGCGCGCGCTCACAGCAGGTGGCAGTTTGCCGTCCGCGCTGAGTGCGGTAGCGGAGCTGCGTGCGCGCGGCATCACGACGCCGATCGTGCTGTTTGGCTATTACAACCCGATCTTCGTGATGGGCCCCACGGTGTTTGCCGAGCGTGCAGCGAAGGCAGGTGTCGACGCGGTCCTGACGGTCGACCTGCCGATCGACGAGCTCGCCGAGCTTGCTAGTCCGCTGGCTGCGAACGGCGTTGCCGTCGTGCCGCTCGTCGCTCCGACGTCGACACCAGAGCGCATCGCAAGGCTCGGCGCGTTCGCGGCGCCGTTCGTCTACTACATCTCGCTCACGGGCGTGACCGGTGTTCGCGCCGCTGCGCCGGTCGATCCGGCTCGTCTCGATTTGATCCGTAATGCGTCGCACGCACCTGTTGCGGTTGGTTTCGGCATTCGCACGGCTGCCGATGCAACGCGCTTCGCAGCGATCGCTGACGGTGTTGTTGTCGGATCTGCGCTGGTCGATCGTGTTGCAGCTGGTTCATCGTCCGATGCCGCGTCTCGCGTTGCAGCTCTCGTGAGCGAGCTTGCTCGCGCGATGCCGCGCTGAACATTCGCGCCGCGAGATCACGCGTGCGCGAACATTCGCCATCGGGTAGCGCAGTGCTTTGCCAGTTGCGAGCACGCAACCACGACTCATCGTTCGCGCTCTATCCGGCGCCGTTCGTCGGCATGGGAGAGTGGAATGAAGAGACTGTGTTTCGCGATTGCGGTTGGTCTAACGGGTTCGTTGATCGGATGCGGCTCAGGTACGCCGACCGATGACGACGATCAGGTCCAGTTGCCGCCGAGTGCGGTGACCCAGATCGAGGGACTGCTTGCAGAGAAGGCTGCGCGTACACCGGCGCAGCAGAAGATTTCGTCACAACTGCTGTATGCGGCACGTGGCACGTTTGCGAACGCGCTCGCGCCAACAAAGGATCCTGCGAAGCAGATCACCAGTCTTTCGCAGACCGATGCGCGCGGTCGCGTGCTCGTCGACATCAAAGGTGACGTGAGCGATGGGCAAATCCAGGCACTCGGTGGCGTGCTGGTTGGCACGTCGACCGTGCATCACAGCACGCGCGCGTGGCTGCCCCTCGATCGACTCGAAGAGCTCGCGGGTAACGCAACGGTGCGTGCGATCCGACCGGCGCTCGCGGCAACGACCGATCGCGCAGGCATTCCCGGCGGTCATCCGAAGTTCTCACTCGGCACCCAAGCCGAGCGCGTCGCCGCGATGCAGCAAGCGAGTGAGCTGTGGCAAGGACCGGCGACGCTCGCCACCGAGCCGCATGCGTTCGCGAGCACCGGCGCACGTACGTCGGAAGGCGTGACAGCGCACGGCGTCGAGCGCGCGCGCAAGCAGTACAACGTCGATGGCACGGGTGTGACGATCGGCGTGCTCTCCGACAGCGACGATCACCGCGAGCAGTCGATCCTCACCGGCGACCTGCCGGCTAGCACGATCACGATTCCTGGACAGGACGGTCGTCCCGGCGCCGGTGAAGGCACCGCGATGATGGAAATCGTCCACGACATGGCGCCCGGCGCGAACCTCGTGTTTGCGACTGCGTTCAACGGTCCGGACGTGATGGCCGACAACATTCGGCGGCTGCGCTTCGAGTATCACTGCGATGTCATCGTCGATGACGTGATCTACTTCTTCGAGTCGCCGTATCAGGACGACATCATCGCGCAAGCGGTCGAAGACGTCGTCGCCGACGGAGCAGTCTATGTCTCGTCCGCCGGCAACGAAGGCAACCAGAACGACGGCACGTCGGGCACGTGGGAAGGTGACTTCAAGGACGCGGGCACGCTCGCGACGCTTCCGTCGGGCTACACGATTCACAACTTCGGCGACAAGACGATCTCCGATCGCATCGAGCAGCAAGGTGGCCCGCTGATCTTGCACTGGTCGGATCCGGGCACGCTCGACGCGCCGATGTCGTCGAACGATTACGACCTGTTTGTTCTCGACAACGATCTGCGCAACGTGGTCGTCGCCGCCACCGATCTGCAGGATGGCGCCGGCATGCCGTTCGAGTACCTCGGCTACAACCTCCCGCCCGGCTTCCGCGTCGTTGTTGCGCGCCATCCGAATGCGGAGACCCGCGCGATTCGCGTCGCGCTCTTCCGCGGCGAGCTTGGCCTGTCGACGAGCGGCGGCACCTACGGTCACAGCGCCGCTGCGAATGCGCTCGGCGCCGCTGCGGTCGATGCGGCCGAAGCAGCTGGCGGTGAATTCACCGCCGGTCCGACGACGCCGGTCGAGCTGTTCAGCTCCGACGGTAACCGCCGCGTGTTCTACAACCGCGATGGCAGCCCGATCAAAGCCGACAAGCTCACGTTCGCCTCGAACGGTGGCGAGCAGCGCCTGAAGCCGGACCTCGCCGGCGCCGACGGCGTGCAGACCACGCTGCCTCCCGAGACCGGCCTCGAGCCGTTTTACGGCACGTCGGCGGCCGCGCCTCACATCGCAGCGATCGCGGGCCTGATCAAGTCTGCCGTGCCGGCCGCGACGTCGACGCAGATCCGCAACGCGCTCAAGACGGGCGCACTCGACATCGAGGGCGCGGGCACCGATCGTGACAGCGGCGCGGGCATCGCGTTCGCACCCGACGCGCTCAAGAAGGCAGGCGCGAAGGCGGCGGTGTTCCTCGAGCAGAACAGCGTCACGCTCACGCCGACCGGCAGCGACGCCGTCCTGCCCGGCGGCTCCGCGCAACTGCGCGTGCAGCTGATCAACAACGGCCTCGCGAAGGCGACCGCGGTGAACGCGACGCTGAGCTCGTCGTCGCCGTATGTCACGGTGACGCAGCCGACGTCGACGTATCCGAACGTGTTCCCGGGCGCCACCGCGACGAACCCGATAGCGTTCGCGTTCACGGCCGATGCAGCGACGCCATGTGGCGCGCAGCTGCCGCTCTCGCTGACGATCAATTACACCGGCATCGGTCCGCACCCGACGGTGCTGCCGCTGACGGTGCAGGTTGGCCGCCCGGGCGCGACGACGGTGACGTCGTTCGTGGGCTCGCCGGTCGCGATTCCCGACGGTGTTCCGAGCGGCGTCGACATTCCGCTCGCGGTCAGCGCGACCGGACCGCTCGCCAGCCTGCGCTTCTCGATCGACGGCTCGGCGTGCACGACGGATCCGGGTGCGACGACGGTCGGCATCGATCACACGTGGGTTGGTGATCTGCACATGACGCTGGTCTCGCCGAGCGGAAGAGCCGTGACCGTGATCGACGGGGCAGGTGGCGCGATGAACTTCGGCCACAACTTCTGCCAGACGCTGATCGACGACGCAGCCCCGTCCTCGATCCAGACCGTGACGCCGGAGATGGCGCCGTTCACCGGTTGGTTCAAGCCAGCAAACCCGCTGTCCGCGTTCATCGGCGAGGAAACGGCCGGCACGTGGACGCTCCACGTGATGGACAGCTTCCCGGCCGATGGCGGCAACGTCCGCGCGTTCTCGCTCGTGACGAGCGGCTTCAGCTGTACGCCGTAAGCGTCACTTGACCTGACCGCAGAACGGATCGGTCTCGACCTCATCGTGCGTCATGGGGCCGAGACCGCCGTACTTCTTGCGCTGGTCGGTCGTCAGCGTACGTGCCTTCGCGATGTCACCGAGCACGGTCGCGCCCTCGGTGGCCGCACGAGCGTACGAGTTGTAGTCGACGCGATAGAGGCCGAAGTGCGGCGCGAAGCCTTCGGCCCATTCGAAGTTGTCGGTCAAGCTCCAGTGGTAGTAGCCACGGACGTCGACGCCGTTCTCGTCCCGCGCACGCGCGATCGCTTCGAGGATGCGCACGACATTCTCGGCGCGTCGCGCGCCGACGTTCGTGGCGATGCCCGCTTCGGTCACGACGAGCGGCAGCTGCGGATAGCGGTCCTTGAACGCGATCAAGATCTCGCGCAGCCCATCGGCCCAGAACTCGTAACCCATCTGCGAGACGCAGTGCGTTTGCTCGTGTGGCTTCAGGCACGAGCCGAGATCGAAGCCGTTCGTGCACGGCGTTAGCGACACCGGCGCCGGAATGAGCGGGTTCTGCGCAGTAACGCCGGCGCGGAAGTAGTACTGCACGCCGAGCCAGTCGATCTTGTTCTTCCAGTCGGGATGCGGCTCCTCGCCGACGCCGTCGAGGTCGGCATCCAGCATGCCGCTCATCAACCCATCGACGATCGCGTAGTGAAACAGATAGACGAGGCGGTCGCGCGCCGCGATGTCATCGGGATTCGTCGACGGCTCGTGCGCGCGCGACGGCTCCCAGTCCGCGACCGACAGCGAGAATCCGACGACCGCGGCGACGCCATCGCCGTCCGCATCGACCGTGTCGTTCGCCTTCAGCGCGTCGTACATCTTCACGTGCGCCGCGATGTAATCGCGCAGCACCGGCACGAAGTCGGTGAGCAGCGTGAAGATCGTCATCTTGCCCGGCGGGAAGTAACCGATGCCGTAGCTCGCGATCAGATAGTTCACCGGCTCGTTGAGCGTGCCCCATTCGTCGACGAGGTCGCCGAATCGCTGGCCGAGTAACGCCGCGTGCTCCGCGAGCTCGTCGACGATCAACGGCCCGCCGACCGGATTGCCGAAGCCGCACAGGTTCGTATCGCTCGGGCCGCCGGTGCATGCATTCGCGCGCGGATCGGCAACCCAGATCGGATTCGAGAAGTGATGGATCGTGACGAGCGGCCGAATGCCGGCCGCCTTCAGCGCCATCAGTTGTTCGCGGTAGTGCGTGATCGCGGCTTCGTCGATCACGTCGCGTTGCGGCTCGATGCGCGCCCACTCGATCGAGAATCGATAGCTGTCGAGACCCATGTCCTTGACGAGCTGCACGTCGTCGAGTGCCTTCGAATATCCCTTCACCGCGTCGCCGACGAACGTGCCTTTGCCCAACCCGCCCATCGCGGTCGGCGCGGTCCACACCCACCAATCGGTGTTGGTGTTCATGTCCTCGATCTGTGTCGCCGCAGTCGCCGCGCCGAAGCGAAACCCGCCTTTGCCGGCATCACCGGCGAGCGGTCCCATCGTGCCGAACATGATGGGATCGGTGGACACACCGTCGTCGCCGCACGCGCAAAGGAGACACACTCCGACGAGAAGCGCTCGCATTGGCGAGCATCCTAACCAAAACGCGCAGCTTGACACTCGAGATCGCGTTCCTATACTCGCGCCCTTCGTCATGGTGAAGGATCCTTCTCCGTTCACGGTGCTGGTACGCGACCTGCCGGTCCACCGTCGCTTCGAGGTGCCTGCCACGCTGGTCAGCGATTGGCTCAAGGGCCTGCCGATGCGCGATGCACTCGGTGCACCTGAGGGCGATCCACAAGCGGGCGAGGGCGTCGCCGACCTCGATCTTTATGCAGACGGTACGCACGCCTTCGCGGCGGGCACCTTCAAGGGCCACCTCACCGTCGCCTGCAGCCGCTGCGTCGGGCCGGTGAAACTGAACCTCGATGAAACGCTCCGCGTAACCTTCATGCCGCCGGGCGAAATCCCCGAAGAGGACGCCGAGGCCACCTCCGAGGAAGGCCCCGAGGTCAGCGAGGGCGACCTCGACGTCTTCCCCTTTGACGGCGAGAAGATCGACCTAGAGCCGCTGTTCCGCGAGCAATTCGTCCTCGCCGTCCCGTTTGCCCCCCTGTGCCGGGAAGACTGCAAAGGCCTGTGCCCGCAGTGCGGGATCGACCGAAATACAGGTACCTGCAACTGCGAGAAACCCATCGATCCGCGCCTCGCCGCACTCAAGGGCTTGAAATTGCCCTCGTGACCTGGCACAAAGCCCGTCCCGGAGTCTTCCCATGGCACTGCAAAAACGACGTCGCGGCCCAGCCCGCACCGCCCAGCAACGCTCGGCGTGGATGAAGAAGTCAGGCGAGAACCACATGAGCGTTCAGGCCTGCCCGAACTGTGGTGCGCCCAAAATTCCGCACCGCGTCTGCATGGCGTGCGGTCAGTATCGCGGCGAGACGATTGTCGCGAAGCCCGCTGCCGAAGAGTAGTCGTCGTCCGCTCCATGCCATTCGCGGCCTTTCGCTTTCGGGATCGCTAGCCGGTCGCGCAAAGCAATCGCCGCCGCCATCGGCTAGTCTCGCCGCGTGCGAGTCGTGGTCGATGCAATGGGCAGCGATCGCGCGCCCGCGCCCGAAGTGGCCGGCGCGGTTCGCGCAGCGCGCTCAAACGACATCCTTCGCATCACGCTAGTCGGCGATGCGCCGCGTCTCGAGGCGCTGCTCGCGAACGAGCTCCGCGATCGCATCAGCATCGTGCACGCGTCCGAGGTCGTCACGATGCACGACCATCCGGGCCAAGCGTTTCGCCAGAAGCCCGACTCGTCGATGCGCCGCGCAGTCGATCTTGTCGCCGCCGCCGAGGGCGACGCGGTCGTCTCCGCCGGCAACAGCGGCGCGATGCTCGCGACCGCGCTGTTCGTGCTCGGCCGTCTGTCCGGCGTCGAACGCCCAGCAATCGTCACCGTGCTACCGACACCATCGGGTCCGCTCGTCCTTTGCGATGCCGGTGCGAACGTCGAGCCCAAGCCAACGCACCTCGCACAATTCGGTGTGCTCGGCGCCGCGTACGATCGCGTCGTGCACGGCCGCGCGCGTCCACGCCTCGGCCTTCTCTCCAACGGCTCCGAGCCCGGCAAAGGCAACGTGCTCACGCGCGAAGCGCACGCGCTGCTCTCCGAAGCATCGGGCGCGTTCCAGTACATCGGCTACGTCGAAGGCAGCGACCTCTTCCGCGGCGTCGTCGACGTGATCGCGACGGACGGCTTCACCGGCAACGTCGTCCTCAAAACCTGCGAAGGCATCGCCGAAGGTCTCTTCGGCCTCGTGCGCCAGGAGCTCGAGAAGACGCCGCTCGCGCGCCTCGGCTCCTCGCTCGTCGCGCCCGCACTGCGCGGTCTCGCGAAACGCATCGACTACACCGAAATCGGCGGCGCGCTGCTCGCTGGTGTCACGAAGCCCGCCGTGATCGCGCACGGCCGCAGCGACGCAAACGCGATCGCATCCGCGATCCGCGCCGCAGCACAATTCGCCGAGCGCGCGCTGCCCGCACAACTCGCCGCTTCGCTTGCCGATCTAAAACAGGCGCCGCCGACCACCGGCGAATAAGATGGTCACGTGGCGAAGCCGAAGCAGATCAAGGTTTGCCTGACGAACCAAGGCGAAGACACCGAGACGCCATGGGCCATCGATCTCGGTCCGGCCTCCGGACCCAAAGGCTCGCGCAAGGTCCGTCTCATCAACGTGCCGTTCATGCACGCCAAACCCACGTGGGGCGACGTCGTTGTCGTCTCGCCGGTCGAAGACGGCTTTCCGACCTGGGACCGCAACGGCGTGCCGTGGTCCAAGATCACGTCGCGCCTCGCCGAGGACGGTGGTCGCTGGGCGATGATCATCGACTACGCGCCGCATCCCGACGCCAAGGCCGGCGACGCCTTTCACGAGCTCGCGCATGCGTGCGCGGAGTCCGACGTCGTATGCGAAGGCGCGTGGGGCCCGCGTGACGGCGAGCCCGGCCGCGCGTACCTCGCGGTGAAGAACGAGCTCACCGACATCACGCTGATGAGGTCACTGCGCGCGGCCGAGCTACCGTGCGAGCTCATCCAGATTCATCCCGAGCCACCGAAGGCGAAGCCCGC
>DASUFX010000276.1:0-17008 GCA_036274355.1 Kofleriaceae bacterium
CGCGTGCGCCTCGATATGGAAATCGAAGGAAATCGCGATTGGATTGCGGACTCGATCCAGGTCGGCGTCGGCGCCGGTGCGACGATCGAGGCGCGCTCGAACATCGAGATCTTCGTCGGGCCGAGTTGGATCGAGCGCACCGACCCGATGCAGTACGTCGCGCAGGCAACCGACGATGCCGGCCGCGCGCACTACGTGTTCGCGCGCATTCACCAGACCACGGTCGCGCTGACGACGCGCGTGAACTGGACGTTCTCGCCGCGGCTCTCGCTCCAGGCATACGCGCAGCCGTTTATCGCGGCTGGCAGATACAGCGAGCTCAAGGATGTCGAAACACCAGACGCGCATCGGTTCGCGGATCGCTTCCACGTGCTGTCCGGTAGCGAGTACGCGATCGACAGCGGCACGGTTCGCGTTACGCACGATGGCACCTATAGTTTCGAGCGCCCCGACTTCAACTTCGACGAATTACGCTCCACGGTCGTGCTGCGGTGGGAATACCGGCCTGGCTCCACAATCTTTGCAATCTGGAGCCATGGGCGCGCGAATGCTGTCGGCGACGGGCGATTCGACCTTATCAACGACGTTGCCAACATCGGTGATGCGCCGGGCGAGCACACGGTTATGGTCAAAGCGAATTATTGGATGGGCCTCTAGGGCAAGGGCTAGTAGTAAGCAAAGGCGGTGTGCCCGATTGATGCTAGCTTAGCGGCGTGAGCATCACGCGCCGCATCCTCGAGAGCGCGCAATCCGGGTTGTCGAAACTGACGTCGCTCGTCATCGTCGATGACGAGCCGCTGAGCCATGTCGAGAGTGCGGCGCTTCAGTCGGAGCTGACCGCGCGCAAGGCCGCGCGCGAGAAATCGCAAAAGCAGTCGCTCGATAATCCGCTCGCCAAGCAGGCGCTCGCCAATCCCGGCGCCCGCGCCGCCCGCGACAAGGCGGCGAAAGATCGCGCGGCTCGCGTCCATCGCGAACGTGACGAACGCGAAGCCAAGCAGCGCGCCGCTGCCGACGAGGCGTTTCGCCGCATGAAGGAGCAGGCTGCGAAAGGCGGCACCACCAGCAGCTACTCGTCGACGTCGTCATCGAGCACGGGTACCGGCAGCGCCCGCCCGCCCAGGCCGGGCAGCGTGGATGCGCAGCTCGCCGAATGGTACCGCCAGCTCGATCTCCAGCCGGGCGCCGAGATGTCTCAGATCAAGACCTCGTACCGCCAGCTGATGCGCAAGTACCACCCGGATATGCACGCGGGAAATCCGCAGCGTCAGAAGGCCGCGACCGAGCTGTCGATGCGGGTCACGGCCGCATACAACGGCCTGGTCTCGCATCTGGAATCAAAAAAGTAACAGTCGACGGCCCGGGGGCGGCATGACGGAGTCATTGCACTGCTCTGACGAAGTGATCGTGTTATAGCCCGGGCGTGGATATCGAGAGCTCTGCGTCGAAGACAGCGCTGATGGTGTGCGCGTATCGCGCGCGGGCGAGCCGCTGGCAAAAGCCGCTGTTCGTCGATCCGTGGGCTGAGGCGATCGCCGGCCGCGACGGTCACGAGATCGCCGACAACCTCGACAAGCGGTTCCCACCGATGGAGCTCTGGCTCGCGCTACGCGTCGCCTATCTCGATCGCCTCGTCGGTCAAGCGGTCGACCGGTTGTCGATTCGCCAGGTCGTCATCCTCGGCGCCGGTTACGACACGCGCGCTGCACGGCTGCCACGCGCGGGCGTCACGTTCTTCGAGGTCGATCATCCCGCGACGCAAGCGTCGAAGCGCGAGCGACTCGCGTCGCTCGACAAGTATCCAGTCGATGCGGCCCGCTACGTGACATGCAACTTCGAGCGCGAAGATCCGATCGAGCGCCTCGTTGCCAACGGGTTCACCACGCGCGAGCCTGCGCTCGTGATCTGGGAAGGCGTCGTGCCGTACCTGACCGAGGGCGCGGTGCGGGCCACGGCGACGCGGCTCGCGACCGGACTCGATCCGCGCTCGCTGGTCGCGTTCGATTTCGTCGGCAAGAAGTTCGCCTCCGGTGCGAGCGTTTCGGATGCGGACCACGCGACGCGCGCGATGGTCGGCGAGCTCGGCGAACCGATTCGCTACGGCTCCGACGACATCTTGCCGCTGCTCTACGACTGCGGCTTCCGCTGGGTGCGTCAGCTCGACTTCAACGAGCTCGCGCTCGAGATGCTCGGTGACTATCAGCGTGACCGCCAGTTCCGCTTTCAGCACCTCGCCCTGGCTGCCGCGCGCACGCCGGTGGCCGAATGGCCCTGAGCAGTCAGGACGACCCCGCGCGCCGGAGTGAATCCGGCGCGCTCCGCTTTGGGCGCGCGCGCCGTCTCGCGACATGGGCGAAGCCCTACGCGCCGACGGCCGTCATCGTCGCGCTCGCACTGTTCATCGTGTGGGCGTTCGCGGCGACGACGCTGCACTACGCCGGCTCGATGGGGCTGCCGCTCGACGACAGCTACATCTACCTGACCTACGCGAAGCAGTTCGGCCGCGCCGAGCCGTTCACGTACTTCCCGGGTGGCGGCTACTCCGCAGGCTCGACGAGCGTACTGTGGCCGATGCTGCTCGCACCGTTCTGGACGCTCGGCGCGCGCGGACATGCGCTCGTCTGGGTCTCGTACGGCATGTGCGCGGTGCTCTATGCGGCCGTCGCGATCAGCGTCTATCGGTTCGTCGCGAAGATTCGCGATCCGCTGTCGGGCTTGCTCGGCGCCGTGATGGTGCTCGTGATCGCGCCGTTCGCGTGGTGTGCGCTGTCGGGCATGGAGGTCGCGTTGGCCGCGGCGCTGCTCGTCGCGACGCTGCTGTTGCTCCTGCGCGAGCCGAATCAGGGCCGCCCGTCGGGGCTGTTCATCGCCTGTCTCGCCGCCGCATCGCTGTCGCGTCCCGAAGCGACGCTGCTCGTCGGTGCCATCGTGGCCGTGCGCATCAGTCAGCGGCTGCGCGCGCGCAACTGGCGTGCGGCCGCCTGGTGGCTCGCGCCGCTCGCGCCGGTCACGCTGTGGCTGCTCGCGAACAAGCTGATCGCCGGCAACTTCTTCCCGAACACCGGCGTCGCCAAGAGTCACTTCTATCTGCCCGGTTTCGACTGGGCGTACTGGCGCGACGCCGTTACTACGCTCTCGGGTCGCATGCTGCGCAGCCTGTTCTGGGACAAGACGAGCCCACTGATCTGGCCGCGGCTCGTGGCCGCGCTGTTCCTCGTCGGTGCGGTGCGCGTCGGCATCTGGGCATGGCGCGAGAAGCAGTTCCTCGTCGGCACGCTCGTGATCGTCGCGCCGTTCGTGATGATGCTTGCCGTCATCGCGTCGTCGGGATTGTGGAGCTTTCAGAACTATCGCTACATCGCGCCGGCGTTCCCGCTGCTGCTCATTCCCGTCGCGATCGCGCTGTCACCGGCGGGCAAGTCGGTCGCACTGCGTCGCGCGTGGCACGCCGGTGGTATCGCGCTCGTGATTCTGTTCGCGCGTTCGGCGCGGCCGGGCCTCGTCGCCGACATGCGCCTGTTTGCACAGGGCGGGATGGACACGAACACGCAGGTCGTCGCGATCGGCAAGTACCTCCATCGCAAGCTGCCCGACGCGCGCGTGATGTTTCACGATGCCGGCGCGATCGCGTACTACGGCGACGGACGCGTTTACGACATGCTCGGCCTCGTCACGAATCACCAGGCTGGCATCGCGAACAACGGTCCGGGTGCGCGCTTCGAATTCCTCGAGAGCTTGCCGACAGAACGCCGGCCGACGCACTTCGCGTACTACCCGGGTTGGATGGGCACGCCAGAGTTCTTCGGCGAGGCGCTGATGCACACCTATCTGCGGCCCGGCATCGAAGGCCGCCGGCTCGTCGGGGAAGGCGACATGCAGGTCCTCACCGCGAACTGGGATCACGCCCATAGCGGAGAGCGGCCGCTCAACGATCACACGGGCTGGACGATCACTGATCGCGTCGATATCGCCGACATCGCGAGCGAGCGCTCGCACGGCTGGGTCGGCCGCATGGGCAGGCGCAAGTTCGGCGATCCGACGGCGCGGTGGTCGATCGTCGAGCGCGAGACCATCAACGGCCTCGTGATCGACGGCGGGCGCACGATCCGTGCGGGTGGTGAGCGCTTCACCGTGCATGTCGATCCAGGGAAGCCGACGCGGGTCGTGCTGCGCACCGGCGGTCAGAAGAGCTACGGCTGGCACGAGGCGATCGACAAGCCCGTGACGATCACGCTGTTCGTCGGCAAGAAGCAGCTCGGCCAGCTCGTGATCGCGCCGCCTGCCGGCCAGTTCTCCGAGCTGACCTTCAATTTGCCTGCACACGCGCTGCCCACTGCAAACACCGAGTTGCACGTCGAGGCGAACGGCATCTACCGCGTGTTTCACTGGTTCGTGCTGCAGCCCGAGTGATACGCGCGCGCGGCACCCGATCGGGTGACCAGCGCTTAGATCACGGCGGGTGATGCGGGCAGCTCGATCCGGAACGTCGTACCGGCGCCGGGCGCGCTCGTGATCTCGATCGTGCCGGCGTGGCTCTCGATGCACTTCTTCACCATCGCGAGTCCGATCCCGATGCCATCGCGCTTCGTCGTGAAGAACGGCTCGAAGATGCGATCGCGCACCTCCGTGCTCATGCCCGGACCGTTGTCGACGACCTCGAGCCACACGCGCTTCGGCGACGTGCCCGTCCGCACGATGACCTTGCCACCGGCGTCGGCGACGGCATCGATCGCATTGAACAGCACGTTGACGAGTGCCGCGAGCAGCTCGAACGAATCGCAGTCGACCCGCTTCGGCCGGCCCTGATCGTAGGCCAGCTCGATCTCTTGCTTCGGCGCGATGCTGCGCGCGTATGCGCGTGCGATCTCGGTCGCGCGCCAGGCGAGGTTTTCGACATCGGCGCGAATCCGCGTGCTCGCATTTCGCGGCTGCGTGAACTGGAGCATGCGATCGATCGCAGCCTGGCCGTCGTCGAGGACGTCGCGCATCGACCCGATCGCTGCACGCACCTTCTCCGGCGCCTGCGCCTCGAGCCCGCGCTCCATGCGCTGCAAATGCAGACCGAGCGGATGGACGAGCACGTTCTTCAGATCGTGGACGACCCCGAGCGCGATCTGGCCGAGCGACAGCAAGCGCTCCGAGCTGCCGAGCGTGGTCGGCTCCGCATGGCCAATCGCGAAGATCTTGCGTGCGTCAGACTTTGTCGTACTCGTCCAGTGGAGCAGCCGGTACTGGCCGTCCTTGCTGCGAACTCGCGCGCCAAAACGCGCAGTTCCTTCGTGCGTTAAATCGGCCTGCACGCGCGCGCGGTCATCGCTGTGGACGAGCAAGAAGAACGCGGCGCCCACGACATCGTTGCTCGCGTAGCCAAGCACGGTCGACCACGCAGCATTCGCCGCATGAATCGTCCCATCCGTCCCCATCACACAACACACGTCTGGCGACAGCGCGAAAAACGGATCTAGGTCACCTGGCAACAACACCCGCCAGCATTGAGCATGACGAGGGTCCGGTTGAAAATGACCGAAAGGGAAGGATCAACGTCTGTTAGGCGGTCTAAGCCCGGCGCGATCTGCCATTAGTGCGAGCTGCGTGCGATTCGCGAGGCCGAACAGGCCGAGCAGGCTGGAGACGTGGGCCTTCACCGCGCGTTCGCCGATTCTCAGCTTCCCACCGATCGCCGCGTTGTCGAGACCGACCGCGAGCCAGCGCATCACTTCGCGCTGACGCTCGGTGATGCGCGACCAGTGACGATGCGGAGCTTTCTCGTCACCATTGCGCAGCCCGACGGCGATGCCGGTGACGGCGTTCGCGCGATCGATACCGCCCACTTCGAGCACGACCCCGTCGTCAGCGGACTGCTGGACCGGGGTCGCGAGCACGATCACGTGCAGCGCGGGCAGCTCGGCATGCAGCGAACGCACGAGCGACAGCGTGTCTTCGCTGTCGTGATCGATATCGACGATCGCAATGTCGACACGTCGTCGTTTTGCGGCCGCTACCAGTTTGTCTTTGGAGCTGAGTTGAAGAACGGGACTGAAGCCTTGGTCAGCGAGCCTCTGCGCGACCACTTGCCTGAACAGCTCGTGGTCGGAGAGGAGCGCGATTGCCGGCTTTCGCGGCGGCGGCATGGGACGCGCATCGCAGCAATCCATGCGCCTGTAATTTGGCCCCAAATGCGGGCCAAACGCGCAGAGGTTGCGTCTGGAGTGTATTTCTACGCACCTCTTGCGCGATTTGTTGGTCGAGCAAAAATGGCTTCGACAGTCCGAACTCCGGACGAAGCGAGTCTCGTGGGTGACCGTGGCGCCTTCGGTCAAATCGCGAAGCGCGTCTACTGAAGCTCGCGCCGCACGATCGTGGCGCCTTCTGTCAAAGCGCGAAGTTTCTGAATCGCGACCACGCGCGGCAGCTGCTTGAGCCCGCAGTCGGTCGTGAGCGTCACGCGCTCGGGCTCGATGTGCTTGAGCACTTTTCGGATGCGCTCGGCGACCTGCTCGGGATGTTCGATCTCGAGCATGCGGACGTCGATCACACCGACGTGCACCTTCTTGTCGCTCGGTAGCTTCCGCAACAGGTCGGCGTCCTCCATCTCGCGAGCAGCGAAGTCGAGCACGTACGCGTCGACCTTGACGCCGTGATAGTGCGGCAGCACTTCGCGATAACCGCCCGCGGTCATGCCTTCGAGCTTGTTGCCCCACGCGTTGCCCATGCAGAAGTGCCACGCGCGTTCGACGCCTTGGGGAATGTCCGCCATCGTGCGATCGACCGTGTCACTGACCCAATCCCAATCCTTGTCGCCCGACAGATGCGGCATCCACGCGCCGAGGTCCTCGAGCTGGATGTGCTTGCAGCCCGCTTCGACGAGCTCCTTGATCTCCGCGCGGAACACATCGGCAAGCGCGCGCGACAGGTCGTAGCGATTCTTCACCGGCCCCGAACGGAAATACGCGAGCGTCGACAGCTGCACGGGCCCTGCACCGACACACGCTTTGATCGGACGCTGCGTGTGGCGCTGCGCCCAGTTGTAGAACAGCGCCATTCGCACCGGACCGCGTTCGATCGCGCCTTCGACCGCGACGCCGCCGGCTTCGTCGAGCGCCCAGATGTCTCGACCCTTCGCTTTCGCACGCGCAGGATGCGGCAGCTTCTCCGCCGAGAATCCCTTGGTGCGCTCGAGCCAGTACCAAAGGAACGAGCCAATACCCATGTGATAGTCGTCGAACCACATCTGGCCGTCGGTGAGGATGTCGAGACCGGCCTCCTCTTGATCTTTGATCACCACGCGCGTCGCGTCGTGAAACGCTTCGGCGTGCGAGGCGACCTTGAACGCTTCGAGCACGTCGCGGCCTGCGAGCTGTTGCGTGAACCACAGCGGCCGCGGATACGAGCCGACCATCGTCGTCGGGAGGAGGTGCATAGGTGCGAAATACTACGCCCGTGGCTGGTCGGCGGGTACGAACGACGCTGTCATGAACGTGTTACGGCTTCGTCAGTAAGGCCAATGTCTTGCAACTCCGACGGGGATGAGGTCCGCGCTCGCGTGTCTCGCCGCGCTCGTACCTGCGGTCACGCATGCGGACCCTGCGCCCGATCGCGACGGCTCGGTCTGGACAGATCCAGAGCTTGGCTTCGGTGCGGGACTCGCGGGCCTCGGTTACGCGGGCTCGATCGCGTGGGCGCGGCAGCGCACTGGTGACCAAGGCGCACTGTGGATCCCGGTGCTCGGCCCGTGGCTCGAGCTCGCCAACTCGTCCGACTGTGGCAACGGCGAGATGTCTTGCCCGCACGGCAACGCGACGCGCAGCGTGCTGATCGTCAGCGGTCTCGTGCAGCTCGCCGGCGTGGGTCTGATGGCGCATGCGCTCACCAAGCCGCACCACAAGAAACCTCCCGTCGTGATCGCGCCGACCATGACGGGGATGGGCGGCGGCGTGCAGATTCGCGGCCGGTTCTAATAGAGCCGGTGCAAATGCGTGCCGCGGTAGTAGTGACCGAGGATCTGCTCGCTCGTCTTGCCGGCATCCGCCATGCCGATCGCACCGAGCTGGCACATGCCGACGCCATGACCGAAGCCAGCGCCTTCGAACACGAACGTGTTGCCGTCGCGCTTGACGTCGAACAGCGTCGACTTGAGGCCGCCGAGCAAGCGGCGAATGCGCAGGTCACCACTGACGTCGACGGTCGATTTCTCGCCGGTGATCGTCAGGATCTGGATGCGCCCCGATACGCCGCGCTGCTTCGCGGTGAGCGCCTTCACGCGACCGAGCTCGGGATAGTCGGTCGAGATCCGCAGCGTCATGTCGTCGACGCTGATCTTCTCGGTCCAACGGAACTTGTTGCGGGCTTTCTCGACGCGTCCGCACCAGAAGTTCTTCGGATCCTCGGCGAGGAACGCTTGGATGCTCGTCACCTTCGACATGCCACCCTTCGGATCGTCGCGGCGGCCGCGCAGTGACGGATCCGGATCGCCGCCCCAGATCGCTTCGTTGTCCTCGCTGTGTCCGCCGCACGTCGCGCTGTAGCGAACGTCGACGAGGCCGCCGCCATCGCGCAACAGCACCATGCCGCGCGTCTTCTCGACCGCCTTCGTCGTGCGCGGGTCTTCCTTGCCGGCGCCCGCGTAGACCTGGCACTGCTGCGTCGAGCACAGCAGGAACGGATCGGTGAGGTTGCGGCGGCCGATCTTCTGGAGCAGCTCGGTGCGCGCCGCGATCGCCTGCGCTTCGAGCGCGGCCGCCGGTGCATCGGGATACATCTCGGCGGGCACGAGCCCGGCAAGTAGCTTGTCCTCGGAGACCGCGTTCGCAGCGAGTAGCGAGCCGTCGTGATCGAGCGTGACGTAGACATTGCCCCAGTAGCGGCGATCCTCGATGCCGGTTTGCAGCTGCGAGCCGCCGGTGCCGGTCGGTACGTCCGCGACCGTCAGCGTCTCGGTCTGCTTCTTGGGCTGGAACCACAGCACCGATGCGTTGCGGATCGTCGTGCTGCCGCTCTTCGCGACGATCGTGCCGGCCGGCCGGCGCACGAGCTCGTCGTGCACGAGCGTCTTCACGCCGTACTTCTTCGCGTGCTCGGCGGCGCGTGCGGTGCCCTTGCCCACGGCGACCGGATCGATCGCGATGCGAACCTCGCGCGTGTCGATCAATTCGCCGCCGGTGCCGAACACCGTGCCGATCTCGAACGAGCGCGGATCGAAGCCGCGATCCTTCCAGCGCGTGAGTGCGGTCGAGATGCCGGTCGCATCATCCGGCCCGAGCGTCTCGACGACGGTCCACTCCTGGATCACGGCAGGCTTCGCGCCTTCGACGGTCACGGTCCAGCTGTCGCCGCCGTCGGCCTCGATCGCGCTGCCGCCCGAGCCGTCGGGGCGCACCACGACGCCGCCTTTCGCGCGCAGCTTGATGTCCTTCTTGCCGCCCATGATCTCGACGGTGACCAGCGGCACGCCGGTGTCGGTGAACGTGAACCGCGTCGAGTAGAGGATGCGGAGCTTGTCGCTCGACGACGTGTCATCAGCGCGGGCCCCGGCCGGCTGCGCGGTGAGCAAGGCGAGGGCGACGAGGCCAGCTCGGAACATGGTCGAGGCTAGGCACCCGTCGACGGTGGGAGCAAGAAAACGGCAGTCAGGTCCGGGTGCGGCCTCGTGCTCGCAGTGCGGCCGGCGTCAAGTTGTGCTCGCGTCGCAGCAGCGCGCTCATCCGTGACGCACTGCCGAGGCCGACCCGATCGGCGATCGCATCGATCTTCAGCTCGGTACCGAACAGGAGGTCTTCGGCGGCCGCCAACCGAACCCGGCGCAGCTCGTCGCTGAACGACGTCCCGAGGCGCTTGAGCTCGCGTTGCAGTGTTCGCGTCGACATGTTGAGCGCGGACGCGCATTGCTCGATGGTCGCGCCAACCAACATGGTCGCGAGCGCCGAGCGCACTCGCGTGAGCAGCACACCATCACGACGCGCCTCGGTGGCGGCCGCCTCCGCCGCGACGTGTGCAGCGCGTGCGCCCGGATGATCGAGGACGTGCAACGCGGCGTCGAGTGTGTCGACGAAGCGCAGGAAGTGGGTCGGTGCGAGCGACGGCAGCGCTCCTGCGAGCAGAATGCCGGACAGCCCGCCGGGGAGGATCACCACCTGACGCTCGATGCGCGCCGACCACGAGGGCAACTGTGTACGCGCGGTGGTGGTGAACGCGAGGAGCGCATCGACGTCCACGCGTTCGACAGCTCGACAGTCCATCAGCACGCGCCCGTTCGATGCGAGGTCGGGATGCTCGACGAACTCTGCGACCGAAAGCATCTCGCGTACGCATCGCTCGTCTAGCGTGCCCCACTGGATCGAGCCGGCGAGATCCGGTGCGGCGCACCAGATCACGAACGTCGAGCCGACCACGCAGTGGCCCAGCGGATGTGCCAGGAACTCGGCGACGCTCCGAGCGACGATCATCGCAACGTCACATCGCGGAGCGTGTGCCCATCACGGTGTCCATCCAAGGTCGCTTCACACACCAGTTGGCGTCCTGATTGTGACCCATGTGATGCGCGTAGTGCCACGGCAGATGCTCGCGTGCCCACTCGGGTTCGAGGTGCGCTCGGCGGTGTTTGCGGTGGTAGTCGAATTCACAGAACCACACCGTGCCGACGAAGAACGGCGCGATCGGGACGAGCGGCAGCAGGACGAGCGCGCCCGCGGCCAGCGCGAGGACTTCTTTGCTCTGGGCATTCCAGCGCAGCAGCGAGCCGCGGTAGGCGTCGTCGAGGAACGCATGGCGGCGCGACGCGCGATGATGCTCGTGCCAGTGGAAGCTCCAGAAGCTGTTCTTGCGCTTCCCGAGCCCGTGCAGCACGTGCTTGTGGAACACCCACTCCATCGCGTTCGCGAACACCAGACCGACGGGGATGCCAATCATGAAGTTAGCTTAGTCAGCACCCGCGAGCGCCGTGACGATCGAATAGCGCCATTCGAGGTGACGATCGCGCCGTTGCGCTGTAACCAGCCGCCACAGGCGACGTAGCAGTAGCTGGGACAGCCTTGCCATGAACATTCAGCCGAGTACATCCAACGGATTGGAGATCTCTCCGGTCACGCGTGCGCGAGTGGAGCTGCATGTCACCGACCGGATCGAGGAGTTCGTGTCCGATCCGGTCGGCCGCTGCGTACTCGGACCGACCTACTTGATCTGGTGCGCCACGCCTGATCTGCAGGGGGCGATCATCTGGAGCACGATCGACGAGCTCGCGCTTCGCAACATGATGGCGATCGGCCGATTCATCCTGCATCCAGCGCTCGCCGCGCGTAGGCGGCTGGTGGTGGATTGCCGCGACGTCACGCGCGTCGGTGCAGACGTGCTGCTTGGATTCGCGGAGCTCGCCCACGATCGAGTGTCGGTGTGGGCCACGTCGGTCGAACGCCAGGCGGTTATCGTTCCTGGCGGTCTCGCCGGACTCCTGATCGGTGGCGCGCTACCCTCCGTCGGCGCGTTGCAGCCGCTGCGGTTCTCGCACGACCTCGAGTCCGCGTTGGCGTTCGTCGATCATCCGGCGGCCCGGGTGGCTCACGAGCTGGCCAACGAGATCGCGGCCTCCCAGCGGGGGAAGGCGATCTTGCTCACGCGACTTCACGCACAGCTAGCACACGACCTCACGGATGCTTCCGTGGAGAGCTCCGCGAGTGCGCTCGGGCTGGGCACGAGGACGATGCAACGCGCACTGGCCCGGCTCGGCACATCGTTCAGCGATGAGCTCCGCCGTTGTCGCGTCATCGCAGCCGAGGCCTTGCTCCTCCACAGTGACCTCAAGATCGAGGCCATCGCGCTGAGGGTGGGATTCGGCAACGCCTCGCGAATGAGTGCCACGTTGAGGCGGGTACTGAACGTCACCGCCAGCGGGTTGCGTGCACGCGCACGACACTGAGCGTCGACACATCGGGTTGGCGCGATCGGGATAGCGACTGGCGCATGATCGATTCGTCACCGACGGATCGACCGCGTACACAGATCTCGACCATGATCATGTTGCAGCGCCTGCTACGTCGGTTACCGAACGGGTGGGCACTCGTCCCGCTCCGACTCGTCGTCGGATTCGGATTCGCCTATCATGGCTATGCGAAGCTCGCGCGCGGCCCCGAACACTTCGCGACGATTCTATCGGCGATGGGAGTCCCGGGACCGCATACGATGGCTTGGCTGACCACGTTCGTCGAGCTGTTCGGCGGTGCCGCGTTGATGCTCGGCGCGTTCGTGGTTCCCGTCTCCGTACCACTGATCATAGTGATGGCCACGGCGATCTTCGGGGTTCACGCGCAGTACGGATTCTCGTCGGTGCGATTGAAGGCGATCAGCGACGCCGGCGCACAATTCGGCCCGATCGGTTACGAGCTCGACCTCGTCTACATCGCTGCCCTGGTGGCACTCGCGATCGCGGGTCCCGACCGACTGTCGTTGGATCGGTGGTTGGCCGTGCGCCGTTCGCGCCGCGCTTGACGGTCAAGCGAGCGCGACAACCGGGGCACGGATCGCGCCAAGGCGTGGGGTGATGCAGACCTTCCGTGGACGCATGCTAGATGCGGCTGTATGCACGATGTACAGCGAGACTACGCACCGCTGATTCTGTTCTATGCGGGCGATCGGCGTCACCTCTTTTCGCTGTTCCGGCTTGCCGATGACTCGGTCGCCGCGATCAATCGCTACGTCAACGCCGGTGTTGTCCTGGTTGCACTCGACGTCGACGAGGTTGTCGGCCACCTTCAGCTCATCCAAACCGATCCGTGGCAGATCAACAGCCTCGCGGTCGTTCCATCGCACCGGCGGCGCGCCATCGGAAGAGCGCTCGTCGAGACAGCGGTCAAGCACGCGCGCGGCGTCGGAGTGCGAACGATCGAAGTCGCGACTGCGGCAGCCGACCTCGGCGCGCTTCGTTTTTATCAACGGCTCGGGTTCCGCATGACTCGGATCGAACGCGATGCGTTTACCGAGTCCGCGGGCTACCCGGCAGATGCAATGGTCGACGGCGTGCCCCTTCTCGATCGCGTGTGGCTCGAGCGCGCGATCTAGCGTTGGCGTAACCACGTCGTGTCAGCCGCGTATTCGTGGCCAGAGCGAATGCCTCGCTCACTGCAACTGGAGACTCACATGCTGTCGAACTCTTCCGATCTTGGTGCTCGGTTTTCTACACGCGAAGCGGTCGATGCACGAATCCGACAGACACACGTCCTCGGGACGGCAGTGCTGCGCTACGGAGTCGTGTTCTTGCTGGTCACGATCGGTATGGCCAAGTTCTTCGCGTTCGAAGCGGAGGGAATCAAACCGCTCGTGGCTAACAGCCCACTGCTGTCATGGATGCTCGGTGTCTTCGGGGTACGCGGCACCGCTGACGTGATCGGCAGTATCGAGATCGTTGCCGGCGTCGCGATGGCGACCCGGCGTTTCGCGCCGGTGCTGTCGGCCCTAGGGTCAGCGATTGGCGTGCTCATCTTCCTGACCACGCTCTCGTTCCTGTTCTCGACACCGGGTGCGCTCTCGCTCAAACACCCTGCAAGCGCGTTTCTGATGAAGGACATCGTGCTGCTCGGCGCGTGTATCGCGACCGGCTCGGAGGCGCTGCGCGAGGCCCACGTGCGACGCCGCGTGTAGCCCGCATGCCGCAACCCATCGCCAGCACTCCGTCGAATCTCCGGTGTGGTATCCCGATACCCGAGCCTATGTTCGTCGACATCGCGACAGCACTCCGCATCGAGCATGCCGAAGCAAGCATGATGCGCGACATGGTGAACGCGCTCGTCGGAACGTCCCGCGCACCAGCGGCATTCGTGCGCGATCTCGGCATGGGCACGGCCACGTACGTCCGAGCCAGCTCGCCGCTGAATAAAGTGATCGGCGCGGGCATCGATGCGCCGATCGATGCGGCGCTGCTCGGCGCGACCGAACGTGCATTCGATAGCAAAGGCGAACCCGTTCGCGTCGAGCTATCGACCCTGGCTGATCCGCAGACGTATCCGCTGCTCGCGGAGCGCGGCTATCGGCTGCTCGGCTTCGAGAACGTGCTCGCGCGGTCACTCGTCGGCGTCGGTCCCACGCCGGTCGCGAACGTTCGCATCGAAACGGTGACCGCGAGCGTACTGTCGGAATTTCGCGACACGACGATCGAGGCCGCTGCTCATCCCGACGATACGGGCGTCGTGCTCGACACGTTCTCGCGTGACGTGATCGCTACGGCGGTTGACGATTCGCTTGGCAGCCACGGTTTCACGCGCTACCTCGCCTACCGTGACGGCGCGATCGCGGGTGCTGCCAGCATGACGATGCATGGTGACGTTGCTGTGCTGGCGGGATCCGGGACGCTCGTAGCACACCGACGGCGTGGCGTTCAGGCGGCCCTGCTCGCGACGCGCCTCGCGGACGCATGCGCGGCCGGCGCTACGCTTGCCGTCATCACCACGGCGGCCGGTACCCAGTCGCAGGCGAACGTGATGAAGCTAGGTTTCGCGTTGGCCTACGCCCGCGCCGTGCTCGTACGTGCGCCACGCCCGGCGGCGTGATGTCACGCATCTAGTAGCTCGGTCGCGAGTGCGAGCGTGCGTGCGTTCTCGGGCAAGTTCGTGAGAAAGCTCGTGCGCCACTCGGCGTCGGTGATCTTCGTCGCGCGGGCGAGTACGCGTTCGCGCGCACGCCGGATCGCTTCGCGGGCACCCTCGGCGTCGCCCGAGGCGCGCAGTGCTTCTGCGACCATCAGCCGGATCTGCGACTCGCCTTCCTCGACGCCGCCGAGCATCTCGAGCAGGTCGTGCGCTTCGCGCGCGGCGATCAACGCCTCGTGATGGCGGCCCTGTTTGAGCAGCATGCTCGCGAGGTCGGCGAGCAGGGCAGGGCGTGACGCCGCCTGCACGGTCTTGAGCGCCTGGCGCACGAGCTCTTCGGCAACGCTGAGCTCGCCGCGCATCGCGAGGATGCTCGCGAGGTAGGTGCGCGATGCCGATTCGAGCCGGCGATCGCCTTGCGCGGCGAACGCTTCGACCGCTTCGGTTTCGATCGCCGCCGCCTCGTCGAGCTTGCCCTGGTGCTGGAGCGCGCGGCCGAGGTTGTGCTTTGCGGTCGCGACGACGTTTTGCAGGCCCATGCGGAGCCCGCCGTCGAGCGCCTTGCGCAGCCAGCGTTCGGCTTCGGCGTAGGCGCCGATTTCGAGATACGCGTAGCCGACGTGGCCGTGCTGCATGCACGCGTAGCGCAGATCGCCGGCCTGCTCGAACGCGAGCGCGGCGGCTTGCTCGGAGACGACGTAGGCGCCGGAGTCACCGGAGAACATCGCGCGTGACGATCGCGTCTGATAGATGCGGGCGAGGATGCGCGGGTCGTGGACCTCGGCGGCGACGCGATCGATCTGATCGACCATCTCCGACGCCAGCTGGTACTTACCGTGGTTGTACAGCTGGAACGCGCAGGTCGCGGTCGCGGTGACGCGCGCTGCGAGCTCGCCTTCGAGATCGGGCGCTTCGGTGAGCGCTCGCGCGATCGTCGCGAGCTGGTCGAGGTCGCCGAGCTTGCCGCACGCTTCGGCAGCCTCGCCGGCTGCGGCGAACCACGGCGCCGACCCGCGCAGCAAGAGCTCCATCGCCTGCAGCGAGTAGCGCTCCGCCTCGACGAACTCGCCGCACCACTTGTGCGCTTCGCCTTGGGCACGGCGCAAGAGGCCGAGTGTCTCGCCCGACGCACCGCATGCCACGCCGCGCTCGGCGCGCTGAGCGGCTGCACGAAAGTCGCCGGCGGCGAGTGCTTGGTCGACGGCGGGGCCAAACCACAGCGCCGCGCGAACGGGTGCCCCGCCGCGCTCGTAGTGCTCGGCGAGCACCATCGCTTCGGTCTCGCCCGCATACTGCAACCACTCGCCGGCGAGGCGATGGCCGAGCTTGCGATCGCTGTCGGTGAGCATCGCGTACGCGGCCTCGCGCACGATCGCGTGGCGGAACAGATACTCGTCCTCGTCGGTAAAGCGCGAGCCCGGAGCCATCGCGATCAGCTCGCGCTCGACCAGCTCGTCGAGCCACGCGCGTACCGACGAGTCACGCGCTTCGCCACCGAGCAGCTTCGCGACGCCGCCGCGCCAGAACTGCGCGCCGTACACGCTCGCCGCGCGCAGCACGCGCCGCGCATCGACCTCCAGGCGCTCGAGCCGACCTTGGACGACGGCGAGCACGGTCTCCGGCATCGCGTCGCCTTTGCCTTCCGCGACGGCGCGGATCAGCTCTTCGAGATAGAACGCGTTGCCGCCGGCCTGTTCGACGAGTCGCGCGACCAGCGCGTCGTTGGCGCGATCGCCGAGCACCTGACGCACGAGCTTTTCGCTGCCGCGCTTCGTCAGCTCGTCGAGGCGCAGGTCATGGACGCCGCGGTCTTTCCATAACAGCGGAAACATCTCCTGGATCTCGGGACGCGCGAACGCGGCGACGAACCAGGGCCGGTCCGGCAACGCACGCAACGCCGATTCGATCAGCTTCGTCGTCGGCAAATCACCCCAGTGCAGATCCTCGAGCACGATCACGACCGGCTGCGCGGCGGTCTCGATCGCGAGAAAGTGCTCGAAGGCGCGGCGCACCTGATCAGACATCAGCAACGCGTCCTGGCGCGCGGCGCGCAGCTCGACCGAGTCGTCGTCGGGAAATGGAACGCCGACGAGCTCGCCGAGAAACATCACGGTACGCGTAGGCTCGGCACTCGCATTTCGCATCACGCGCGCGCGCAACTTCTGGCGCCGGACTTCGACGGGTTCGCCATCGAGAATGCCTGCTGCGCGGCGCAGCGCGGGCGCGATCATGCCGAACGGCGAACCGGTGTGCAGCGGATCACCACGACCGATCCAGATCTCGACCGGCTCCTCGCGCGCCTTGATCCGGCGCAGCAGCTCGTAGCGCACGCGCGACTTGCCGATGCCCGCAACGCCGGTGACGAGCACTGCGCGCGCCATCGGTTCGGCGACCGCCTCTTCGAACAAGCCCATCAGCACGCCGAGCTCGCGATCGCG
>DASUFX010000277.1:0-2305 GCA_036274355.1 Kofleriaceae bacterium
CGCCTTGGTGCCGATCATCACGTGCTCTTCCTCTTCGTGAGAATGCGCGTGACCGTTGCCGTTGTGATGGTGATGGTCGTGATCATGATCATGATCGTGGTCGTGATGATCGTGGTCATGATCATGGTCGTGGTCATGGTCGTGCCCATGAGCGTGTGCGTGCGCCTCGTCGTCGTTCTCGGCCTCTTCGTTCTCGTCGTCGTCGTCGCCCATGTCCTGGTCCGGCAGATGGGCGACATGCCCGACCATGCGTGCGGCAGCGACGAGCGAGCGCTCGAGCGGCTTCACGAGCGCGCGCCCGAGCGCACCGGCTTCTTCCCCGTCCTCGACGATCGCGCCGCCGGCAAGCGCGAGGTACGCGGCGAGCCCCGGATGCTCCTGATCGACGCGCTTGACCAGCTCGGCCATCGCCGGAGCCCGCTTCTTGCCCTTCGCTGCTTCGACGAAGTCGGAGAGCTTCTCCATCGCCTGGCGGCGATCACTGAAGAACAGCTGTTCGATGACTTCGAGCTGCGCGGCGGCGTCCATACCCGCGCAGTCTACGGCAGACGCAACAACACTCGCTGCTCGTGGCGCGCAAGAATCGCGTCGCGGCGCTCGGTCGCCGCTGCCGCTAGCCGCATCCGGGTCATGATCGGTGGCACGCCGAACATGCGCGTCGCGTGCTCGATCGCGAGCGCCTGATCGGCATCGGTGAGCGTCGCGATCGCGGCACCGCCGTGCGTCTGCGCCGGGGCGAACAAGCGCGCCGACGTCGGCTGCTCCGGCTCGTCGAGGGCGCCGCCACTCCACGGATCGAACTGGCCGTAGATGAGAAGCATGTTCTGCGCATAGTGCAACGCCCAGTGCCGCGCCGAGCGCGTGACGGCGCCGTCGTAGATCGGCAAGTCGACGTCCGGGAAGTCGGAGCGGAAGCGATCCTCCATCGTCATCGTCGCGTACTCGCTCGTCAGCAGGTCACGCACGTGCGCGCCGATCTGGAGTGCGAACCCCTGCTCGCTGAGCCACTCGTAGCTGAGCGCGCCATCGGCGTACAGTGAATCGTCGGCGGGGCCGAAGAAGCCTGACGTCTGCGCATAGAACGTCCAGAACGCGTCGTCGGTCGCCGTCGCGGGTGGCACCGAGTTGCAGTAGCGCTCGCCGCGGTACTGCCAGAACGCCCAGTCGAACGACGCGGTCATCGCGTCGAGATAGATCTCCTCGTTGCCCGCGCCGACCGTCTGCGCGAGATGGCTCAGCATCATCGAACGGCGCGTCGTCAGCGCGGCGATCTGCGCGTCACGGATGCGCTGCGCGCAGTCCGACGTCAGTGTGCGGTCGAGGTACGTCTGGTAGTTCGAATCGATGCGGCTGCGCGACGCGGGCGCGACGTACGGAATGCGGCCGTCGAGATCGTTCGGAAAAAAGAACGAATGATACGTCGCGGTGATGCCGCCCTTGCTCGCGCCGGTCGACACCCAGTTCGCGCCATAGAGGTGCTTGAACGAGTCGATCACGCGATGCATGTCGGTCGCGCCGTTCTTGATCGTCAGCTGCGTCCAGTCCCAGTCAGCGCCGACGGGAGCCGAGCTCCCCTGGTAGCGATGTTCGATCCAGAGCGCGTTAGCGTCGAACAGAACGGCGAGCTCGTCGTCGAAGAAGACGTCGTTCGAATAGCCCCAGTCGGCGACGACGGTCGGCCGATCGCAGCCGCGATGCATGAGGAACAGGTGTTGCCCGAACGTCGCGCCCGGGGTCACCTGGTTTACCGGCTGCGTGATCGTCACTTCATAGCAGCGCACCGCGCCTTGCACGAAGTCGCCACACGTGACGGCCTTCGCCGAAGTCACGTTTGGCAGCGTCGCGACGAGCGAGTCGAGATCGTTCTCGTTGCAAACCGCTTCGACCGGCGTCTCGGTCGGCGTGGTGTCGAGGTTGTCGCCGCAGGCAGCGAACAGAACGAGAAGCGCGAATCGTCGCATGAGCCGACGCTATGACAGCTGAAGTCGCCTTGGGTTGCTTGGACTTCTGACAGCCCCACTCGCGCAGCGACTGACAGACTGCGTCGCTGTTACGTCGGTGCGACACCTGTCAGGTCGCGCGGGCAAGTGCGCATCGTGACTGGAACGTGCGCTGCATCTCTTCGACGCAGAATTAGGAGGATGACATGCGAAAGCTTCAATTACTGTCCGGCGCGCTCGCGCTCGGGCTCTTGATGACAGGCGGCGCCTGCAAGCGCCAGGAGTCGCCACCACGGCGCGACACCACGACGCAAGAAGAGCCGTCGGCTCGAAAAGAGGTCGAGCAAGCGCAACGCGACTTAGAG
>DASUFX010000278.1:0-11954 GCA_036274355.1 Kofleriaceae bacterium
TCGGTGCGTCGTCGACGAGGCGCAGCGTCACGTGCTGCGGGTGATACGACGTGAGCTCGTGACGCGCGTCGTGCGAGATTGCGCCCGGCTTCTTCTTGCGCCCCGCGTTGCGCCGCCAACCGCCTCGCCCCGTCTCCTTGCGCGCGTCTTCGAGACTCAGTTGCAGATGCTTCTTGCGTCCAACACTCCGACCCATGAGTTGTTGGTAGCAAACCGGTCTGACATCGATTTCTCGTCGAGAAATGCGTGCGAATGATTTTCGCACTGATGTCGTGCAGGGGATTCGGCGCTACGTAGCTCGCCGCACATTCTCGATCGCGGCGAGGTGGTTCGACGCGAAGATCAACGGCGACGCTTTCGCTGCCATCGCGGTGACGTCCAACGTCTCGTCATGAAACGTAACGAGCCAGCGTGTTCGACCATCGACGGCTTCGAGCATGTGGAACGAGTAGTAGTCCAGCCCCTTGCCCCACAGTGGGTGGTGCCGAAGCCGATCTTCGCTGGGTGCGCCGAGCTCGTGTTGCACGACGTCGTCGAATCGCAGGACGCCGAATGGCTCGGTGTCGGGGTGGCGCTCCAAATACGTGTCAGTCTCGTGATGTCCCCATCCGGGAAATTCCGGGTCGTGGGCGCGGTATGCGACCCAGAGCGTGCGCCCCTCGACGAGCGTGGTCGGCTCTGGCGCGCCGTGTCCATCGGCACCGGCTCCATCCAAATTTGAAGCGATGTCGTCACGTCAAATGATTTCCGCACTGATCGGAACAACCAGCCGTGGCGATCAACCGCCCTTGACCACGACCGGGAACGACAGCAGAAAGCACACCGGGATCGCCTTGCCGTCGCGCAGGAACGGCTTGTAGCGCCACGACGACAGCGCGTCCTCTAGTTGGCTCGCAATCTCGAGGTTCCCTTTGACGATCTTCACCGACGACACGTGACCCGACTCGTCGATGCAAAGCTTCGCGCTTACGTTGCCGCCACCCTCCGCACTCTTCGCCCGCAGCGTCGGTACGTCGCCCGACAGCTTCGTCACCGCAGTCGCGGCGACGCCGAGTGCGCGCGTCGGCTTCGGCGGATCGACCTTCGGCGGATCGATTTTCGGCGGATCCTCCTTCGGCGGATCGACTTTCGGCGGATCGACCTTCGGCGGATCCTCCTTCGGCGGATCCTCCTTCCGCTCTTCTTTCGGCGGCGCCTCGGCGACGACCTTCTCCTTCTTGCCCTTCTTCGTCTGCTTCGTCGCCGGGCGCTTCGACTCGTGAGTCGGCTGCTTGGGCGGCTCTTCCTCGGCCGGTGCCTCCACCGCGACCTGCTTCGGCGGCTCCTGCACGGGCGGCGGCGGCGGCGGTGGCGGCGGCTGCTCGATCGCGATCGCGGTGTCCGCTTTGTCGAGCGCGACGTGGATCGTCTGGTGCTCACCTTCGCGCACGGTGAGCGTGGTCTTGTAGGGCTCGTAGCCGTCGAGCTCGACGATCACCGGATACGTGCCCGCGGCAAGCTGCGTCTCCAGCGGCGAGGTGTCGCCGATCCGCTTCCCCGCGAGCGTGAGTACTGCGCCCGCGGGCTCGATCTCGAATCGGAGCGCCGCGTTCGTCGGGCCCGCCGACTGACGCTTCCAGATCAGCACGCCCGCGAGCGCAGCCGCGACCAGCGCGAGCGCACCGAGTGCGAGCAGCGGCTTCTTGCTCGAGCGCGGTTGAACGGGATGGACGTGCGACGGCGGTCGTTGCTGCGACGGCACTCGCAGCGCGGACGGCGGCGGAGGTTGCGTCGGAGGACGTTGCGTCGGGGGACGTTGCGTCGGCGGACGCTGCGTCGGCGGCCGTACGTGCGCGGGCGTCAGCTCGGCTGGCGCGGGCGTCGAGGCGACCTGGACGTGGAAGTCGGGGGCCGGCGCCGCTCCATCGCCGATTGTCGCGACGTCCTCGCCCCAGATCTCGCTCGCGAGCTGGATGTCTTCGGCCGAGCGGCGCAGCGGAACGGGGCGCGAATGGGTACCGCGCATCACGGCGGTCGGTGGTTCCGGTGGCAACGGCAGCGAACGCGAGCCGGAAGGCGACCGATTGCGCGCCGTCGACGATGCTTGCAGGCTTGCTGCGGCAGCGCGCGCCCACGGGTCGTCGGGCTGCACGAACTTGAGCATCCACTCGGCCACCGCACGCGCGGAGACGTGCGATCCAGTCTCGACGGCGATCTGATCGAGCGCGGTGCGGAACATGCGCGCGCTCGCAAGCCGGTTCTCGGGTTCGCGCTGGAGCGCGGCCGCGATCAGCTGGTCGAGCTTGGGTGGGCAGTCTGGGTTGTGGCGCGATGGCGGCGCGATCGGCTGTTCGCGAATCTTGCGCATCGTCTCGAAGTCGCTGCGCGCGGAGAACAGTGGCGAGGCCGTGACGAGCTCCCATGCCACGACACCGACGGAAAAGACGTCGGAGACCGGGCCGACCGGCATGCCGAGCGCGACCTCGGGAGACATGTAGCCGAGCTTGCCTTTGACCTGGCCGGACTCGGTGTAGAGCTGGCGGCTGTTCGCTTTTGCGATGCCGAAGTCGATCACCTTGAGGTGACCGGTGTGCGCCATGATCATGTTGGAGGGCGACACGTCGCGGTGCACGATGTGGAGCGGTTGGCCGTTTTCGTCGACGAACGTATGCGCGTAGTCGAGCGCGTCGCACAGCTCGCCGAGGATCGAGAGGATCACCGGCATCGGGATCGCTTCGTTCGCGCGGTTCGCGTAACGCAGGAGCTTGCGGACGTCGAAGCCCGCGACGAGCTCCATCGCGATGTAATAGACGCCGCTGATGCGACCGAAGTCGTAGACCTGCGCGATGTTCGGGTGCTGGAGCAGCGAGGCGACCTTTGCTTCGCGCACGAACGATTCGACGAACGCCGGATCTTCGGCGAGGTGCTGCAGCATGCGCTTGAGCGCAACGCTGCGCTCGAAGCCGGCGGGCCCGCGCTTCTTGGCGCGATAGACCGTGGCCATGCCACCGAGCCCGAGCCGCTCGTAGACCTCGTAAGGTCCGAACTGCTCGGGTGATGGATCGGCCACCGGGTTCACCACTGCTCCACTAACTCCATGCCCAGCATGAGTTGCTGAGAGTAGCCGATCAAGTCGCGCCTGCTCTCAGAAGAACGTCAGCTGCAGCTTGCCGTAGTAGAAGGCGCCGTTCATGCCGAACTGGCTGACATTGCGGCTGTAAATGAACCGACCAAAGCTGATATTGGCGTCTTTTTGCTGCGGGTCTGGAAACGTATTGAACATGTTATCGGCGCCTACCGAGATGAGCAGATTCTTCGTGACCTGATACCCGAGGTCAGCATCGACGAGAACCTTGGCGCCGAACACCTCGTCGTTCATCGCGTTATCCGGACGGTAGTAGACCTTGCCGTAGTAGTTCCCGCGTAGCAGCGCCGACACACCGTTGATGGAATAGCGAACCGCGGCCGAGCCTTTCTGGTGCGGCACCGAATCCTCCAGGCGATTCTCGGCGAGCCGGCCGAAGAAGAACGTGCGCAGCTGAGCGGCATCGGTGAACTTGTTCTTGAGCTCCTCTGGAATGTTCACGTTCGTGACATCGGTGCGCGTGAAGTTTGCGGCCGCGGTGAACGCGAGCTGACCGCCGGCGGCATCGACGTTGTAATCGAACACGACGTCGATGCCCTTCGTGTCGGTGTCGACCGCGTTCGCGAAGAACTGCGCCTGACTGACGCCCGGGAACTGCGCGAGGATCGCTGCGACCTCGGGATTGGTGTTCGTGAACTGGCTCGTGAGCACGATGCGATCGCGCAGGCGGATGAAGTAGCCGTCGACGCTCATCGACAGCGTGTCGCGCAGGTGAACAGTGATGCCGCCGCTGAAATTGATCGAGCGTTCCTCGCGCAGCCTGGGAATGTTGAATGCCTTGGTGACCGGGCTCGCGTTGTTGCTCGTCAGCACCTGCGTCGGCTGCAGCGTGCCGGTCATGTCGGCGAGGAACAGCGTCGAAATGTTCGAGAACCACAGCTGCTGCAGCGACGGCGCGCGGAAGCCGGTGCTCGCCGCACCGCGAATCGCGAACGGACCGCCGAGCTTCGCGCGTGCCGCGACCTTGCCGATCAGCGAGCGGCCAAAGTCACTGTACGTCTCGAAGCGGCCTCCGGCGTCCAACGCGATTGCCTTGTTGAGCTCGCTCTCGATACCGCCATAGAGGCCGATATTGTCGCGCGTGCGATCGACCTCGTTGCTTGGCTGAAAGCCAGGGAAGACCTGCGCGCCAGGCAGCTTCGGCATCGGGGGCGTGCCGTACGTCGCAGGGCCGAGGCTGTACGACGCTTCGTCGCCCGCCTCGATCTGATAGCGCTCGACGCGCAGCTCGCTGCCGAGCACGAGCGCGAGTGACTTGATGCCGTCGACGTCGAGCTTGCGCAAGAGGTCGAGGTTCGCGAGCGTCTCGGAGAAACTGAGCGTGCCGGCGTCGAACGTCGTCGGGCTCGACGTGCCGAGCGATGCGTTCACCGACTCCTCGATGTTGAACTGAAACGAGCTCTCGCCGTGGGTGAGGCTCGCGTCGACGTCCCACGTGCCCTTGCGCCGCATGCCGATCGTGATCGCGCGGTCGTCGATCGTCGGATGAATCTCGGGCAGAAATCCATTCGGATAGAACTCGGGCACGTTCTGCGAGACCTGCTTCGGAAACCGATAGAAGCCATTCGCCGCGCCGCGGCGATGCGAGAGATCGCCGAAGCTGTAGAACGTCGCGACGTCATTGATCGGCAGCTCGAGATTGTACGACCCCATACCCGCGATCGCAGCCGCCTCGCCGATGCCCATCTTGAAGAGGTCGCGGGACTTGTTGCCAAGCATCTGCTGCTCGATCGCGGGGTCGTCGCTGTAGATCGTGCCGGTGTACGTGCCCGAGCGATCGGTCGCTTGGCGCTCGAGGTATTCGCCGGTGACGTTGACGAAGCCCTTCTGACCGATCTTGAAGCCGTAGTTCGCGCTCGCCTTGAGCTGCGCGCCGTCACCCGCCGCGGTGATGCCGGTCTCGGCGGTCACGTCGAGCAGATCGGTGACGTCCTTCGTCACGATGTTGATCACGCCCGCGATCGCGTCGGAGCCGTACTGCGCCGCTGCGCCGTCGCGCAGGATCTCGATGCGCTTGATCGAGCCGGCGGGAATCGCGTTGAGATCGGTACCGACGGTGCCGCGACCGAACGTGCCGTTGACATGGAGCAGCGCGCTGCGATGGCGGCGCTTGCCGTTGATCAGGATCAGCACCTGATCGGGCCCGAGGCCGCGCAAGCTCGCCGGATCGACGTGATCGGTGCCATCCGCGATCGACTGCGGAGTCGAGATGTAGCTCGCGGCGAGCGTGTGCAGCACGCGGCCGGTCTCGGTGCGGCCGCTGCGCGACATCTCTTCGGCCGTGACAACATCGACCGGCACCGTCGTCTCGACGTTCGTGCGCGGCGTGCGCGAACCGACCACCACGATCGTCTCGTTGAGCAGCGGAATCGTCGCGAGCTGGAAATCGAGCTTCGACGTCGCACCGACCTCGACCTTGATCGTCTGCTCCAGCGAGCTGAAGCCGCCAAAATCGGCGCGTACCTTCACGCTGCCCGGCTTGACGTTCTCGAGCTTGAAGTGACCTTCGTCGTCAGTGGTCGCGGTGATCCCGCTGCCGACGATCGTGACGGTCGCACCGGCTAGCGGCGCATCGAGATCCGGCGCCTCGACGGTGCCTTCGATCGTGCCCGTTGTCGCCGGCGGCGGCTCGGGCGCCTTCTCGGCGCTCTCCTCGGGCGCCGGCTTGGTTTCCTCGTCGGCCGCCTCGCCTTCTGGCTGCGCAGACGCCGAACCAGTCCACAACACAACGACCACCAAGCCGAGTCGAGTCACCCGCACAGGCGGCTATCGTAGACTGAAACGGCGCGACCAGGGTCAGTCGACGCGCGCGACCGTGCCGGGACCCGCGACCTCGTCGATCGCGTGCAGTAGCAGCTGCAGCGAATCGGTCGGCCGCAGGTTCGCGCGCAGGCCGTAACCGTCGGCAACCCAGTACGCCTTGCGGGCGTATGGATAGAACGGCTCGCGTGCGATCACCGCGACGCGCTTGGCGCCGGCTTTACGCGCATCGACGAGCAGCGCGCGCATCTGCGCGAGCGTGGTGTCGGGGTGGAAGTGCAGCGCGAGCACCTCGCCATTGCCACGCAGCTCTTCGAGCACTTGGATGCGTTGTTGGTTCGGTCCGTAGCTGTGACCGCCAACGATTAGATCGCCGCGCGTCGAGAACTCGGCTTCCGGCAGGCTCGGATCGTCATCGGCAGCAGCGCCCGCGACCGGCCAGTTGTCCGGATCGGCCTGCCGCTCGATGTTCGAGATCGTCTCCGCCGTCTCTGCATCGAGCTTCTCCCACGCGCGCACCGTCTGCTTCCACGCGTCGTCATCGCGGCACGCGAGACACTCGGTCACCGCGTTGCGCGCGCGCTCCATGCCCCGGCGCAGTGCGAGCGCTTCGATCACGTCGCCTTGCAGCTCGGGCACCACGCTCTTGCACTCGCGTGCGAGCGGACCTCCGCATAGGCGCACGAGATATTGATCCGGATCCTCGCCCGGCTTCGGGACGATCTCCGGCGCCTTCGGGTCTTTCACTTCGAGCTGCTTGTCGGCCGTGATCGACGGACCGAGCAACGACGGCCACACCGTGAGCGCGAGCGCATCGATCTTTTCGCGCATCGACTTCGCCTGCAGCTGCTGGATTGGATGAATCGCGAGCGTCACGAGCTTGAGCTCGGCTTCGCGCGCGACCGTGCGATCCATCTGTGGCCGCGCGGCCTGGAGCGTCTGCGCCATCTCGGCGAACGCATCGGGTGTGCGCCCCGCCGCGACGAACTTGTCGACGGCACCGACGACGACGGCGTGCTTGTAGTCGTCGGACGGTTTCTTATTGACCTCGATCGTGTCGCGGCTGCAGCCAGCAGCGACGATCGCAACGACGAGGACGAGACGGCGCATCATCTCCAGTACGGCCTACGTAGCAAGGTGGATGCCCACCACACTCCAGCTTTTCACTTCACGTACGCCGTGCCGAGACAAATCGCCAGTTTCTCGGGATCCAGCTGGGTCCCTAGCGCCACCAGTCGCCCGTTCTCGCCAACAATGTCGTCGGGTTGCCGGTCGAGCGGCTCGCTCGACACACGTAGGCCTACCCGGTGAATCGCTGACCAGCTGCCGTCGCCGGTTCGCACGATGCCTTTGATCCGCACGTAGTTGGCGGGCAATGCGGCGAGCTGATCCTCGAGCTCTTCGAGGTCGATTCGGGCCTCGACATTCAGCCAGGTACTGTCGACGCCATGTGCATGACTGTCGGGATGCCGACAGTTTTCGTCATGAACGTGAGGCTCGCCGGTGGGCACGTGCTCGACATCGGGATCGGCGAGTACCCGTTCTAGCCAGGTCACGTGCTCCTCGGTGGTTCCTCGCAGGATCTGCGCTGACGGCGCGAGCACGTGCGCCGCTTCGATCGTCGCTTTCGTGTCGGCGTCACCGGCGAGCGATTCCTTCGTCACGAGCAGCACGTCGGCGTAAGCGACCTGAGCAGCGACCGCGACACTCACGCCCCGCGACGCTCGGAAATTCGTGGCGTCGAGAAGCGTGACCACGATCGCGAGGCGCACGTAATCACGCACCGGCTCGCGGGCCAGCGCCCACGCGATCGGCAGCGGCTCGGCAACGCCGGTCGTCTCGAGCACGATCGCTTCGAGATCGGGGTTCGCCGTCACGAGATCGATCACCGTCTTGTCGAGCTCGTCGCCGAGCACGCAGCACACGCAGCCGCCGGGCAGCTCGATCTGACGCGCGGCTTCGGTGCCGAGCAACGCACCGTCGATCCCGACTTCACCGAGCTCGTTGACGATGACGCCGATCTTGCCGTGCGCGTTTCGCGCTGCCCGATCAGCCAGCAGGCGATTGAGCAGCGTCGTTTTCCCGGCGCCTAGAAAGCCGGTCAGGATCACGAGCGGGACGCGCACGGCAGCAGCCTAGCGCGTAATCACTACGAAGCGCGTGCCTTGTACTCGCACACGACGACGCGGCGCTTGCCGGCAGGCGACAGCGGGATGTTGTCGACGATCTCGATCGTGAACGGCGCGCCCGGCAGGTAGCGCTCTGCGTGCGACCGGAGCAGCTGCTCCTCGCGCCACGGCAGCCCGCCGCCTTGATAGGGCACGACCTTGAACACGACGCGGCCATCCTCGTGCTGGTGCACCTGGAAGCTGCGCGCGACGTGACCGATCGTCGAAAACAGAATGTTGAACACGAGGCCGCCGACGGCGCGGCCCTGTCCGTCGTACATCGTCTCGGTGATGCGGCCTTGGATCTGACCGATGCGTGACAGACCGCGACCGCAGCGGCAGCGCTCCTCGACGCCTGCCACCGCGAGGTCACCATTGACGTAGCGGATCATCGGGCACGCGAGGTTGTGCAGATCGGTGATCACCACCTCGCCAACCTCGCCCGGACGCGCCGGGCGCACCGTGTTGCCCTCGCGGACAACGACCTCGACGATCAGGTTCTCCATCGACGTGTGCAGGCCCTCGTGCGCCTCGCACTCCGACGCCATCAGCATCACCTCGCGGCACCCGTAGGTATCGAACGCCGGACCGAACGCGCGATTGATCGCCGCGCGATCGTGCGGCAACAAACCCTCGGCACCGGTGAGCACCGGGATATCGCTCCAGTCGCGCAGGTTGCGCGCGTTGATGAAGTGCGCGAGCGCGCCGGCACCACTCGCGTATGCGACGATGCACTGCGGCTTGTAGCGGCGCACGTAGTCGACGGCCTCGAGCAACGCCGGTTCGCCGCGCGGCGTGCAGTCGAGAAACACCTCGCGTTTGACGCGGCGATCGAGCTCCGTCTTCGTGCGCTTCCACCACGTGGTGCCCGCAGGCGGCACGAAGCCCCAGTAGTGAAACGAGCGCTTGCCGATGCCGTAGCCGCCCCAGCCGTAGCCGCGCAGGCGAATCGCGTCGCGCCAATGTCGCGACTCGGCGTTGTAGAGCACCTCGACGGGCTGGCCCGAGCTGCCACTCGTGACCTTGCGGATCACCGCCGCGGGTGGCGCGTTTGCGGTGCGCTCCATCATCGTCGCGCGCAGCGTCGGTCGATCGAGGAGCGGAAGCTTCTGGAGATCCACCGGCGACGCGAAGTCCTCCGGACGCAGGCCGCGCTCGTCGAGCACGCGCCGGTAATGTGCGGTGTGGCGATACGCGTGACGAAGGAGGCGCCGCAAGAACCCAGTTTGCAGACCGTGCAGCTCGGGGAGTGACCAGTGCGATGTCTCCTCGAGATATCGGAGCAGCGGGACCGTCGGACGGCCGCGCGCAGCTTCGAACGCGGGGAACAATGCCTTCTCGAGCAGCTGTCCATAGAGGTCTCTCATGCTGGTTTCTCGACGATCACGACCTTTCGTTTGCCCGCTTCCGTGAGCGGGATGTCCTCGACGTACTCGATCGCAAAGGGTGCGTCGGGCAGATACTTGTCGGCGAATGCGTGAATCGCGCGGTGGTTCTCGTCGGGAAGTCGACTTCCGATCTGCGGCACCACCTTCATCACCACGCTACCGTCGAGCCGCTGCACGACCTGGAACTTCTTCGCAACTTGATCCATCACACCGAACAAGATGTTGAACACGAGGCCGCCAACCGGATTGCCGCGGCCATCGCGCAGCGTCTCGGTCACGCGGCCTTCGATTGGACCGATCCGCGTCAGGCTGCGCCCGCAGGTGCACTCACTTGGCGCGTGCGCGACCGCGAGATCGCCGTTGAGATAACGAATCATCGGGCACGCGAGGTTGTGCAGATCCGTGACCACCACCTCGCCGGTCTCACCGGGACGCGCCGGTCGGTCGCTGCCGTCGGGCAAGCGCACGACGATCTCGGTGACCATCGTCTCCATCGACGTGTGCATACCGTTGTGGTGCTCGCACTCGGACGCGACCAGCATGGTCTCGCGGCACCCGTACGTCTCGAATGCGGGCCCGAATGCCTCGACGATCGCCTCGCGATCGTGCGGCCACAGTCGTTCGGCGCCGACAAGCACTGGGAAGTCTCGCCACGTGCGCAGCTTGTTGTCGTTCACGAAGCGCGCGAGTGCCGCCGCGCCAGCCGAGTACGCGACCATCACCTGCGGCTGATACGACCGCAGCGTCTTGACCGCGCCCATCAGCGCAGCTTCGCCGCGCGGCGTGCAGTCGACGTAGAGGTCGCGCTTGAACGCGCGGTCGAGCCAGACCTTGCGGCGATGCATCCAGCTCTTCGACGGTGGCCCGAAGCCCCAGTAATGGAGCGCGCGCATGCCGATGCAGTAACCGCCCCAACCGTAGCCACGCCAGCGCGTCGCGTCGCGCCAGTGCCGTGACTCCTCGTTGTACTTCACGACGACGGGCTCGCCGGTCGTGCCGCTCGTCGACTTCTTGATCGCGACACGCGGCGGCGCACCAGACAGTCGCGAATCCATCGTCGCGCGCACGGTGTCGCGATCGAGCAGCGGCAATTCCGCGAGCTGCTCGACGCGCACGACGTCCTCGGGACGAATGCCGCGCTCGTCCATCACCTCGCGGTAGTACGCGGTGTGCTGGTACGCGTGCCTGAGCAGCCGGCGCAAGAAGCCGACCTGCAGATCGTGGAGTGCGGGCAGTGACCAACGCTCCGTCGTCTGCAGGTAACGCAGCAGGGGAACAGTTGGCCTGCCACGTGCTGCTTCGAACGCTGGAAACAACGCCTTCGCTAGCAACGGACCGTAGAGATCCTTCACAACGATATTTTTCTAACACCCACCCCACGTGCTGTCCCGCCTTCGCAAAAAGAACCTCCACCAGTGGCTGCCCGATTACGCACGGCACCTCGTGCGACGTGCGCGCACGCCACAGTCGAACGCACCGCGCCACATTCTGTTCGCGCTGTGTGACCACTACGAGCCGCTGCACGGTCGTGCTCCGGACGACATTGGCCGCACGCGTGTCGATGCGTGGGTCGACGGTTATCCGAAGCTACGTGAGTTTCGCGATAGCAACGGCCGGCCGCCTCGACACGGCTGGTTCTTTCCCGGCGAAGAATATCGTCCGCACTATCTCGATGGTCTCGCGAAGCTCGCACGCGCCGGCTTTGGCGAAGTCGAGTTCCATCTTCATCACGACGGCGACACGGCGCACTCACTCGCGCCGCGCATCAAAGACCATCTCGACACGTTCGCGCAGCACGGTCATCTCTCGCGCCGCGGTGACGCCTATCAGTGGGCGTTCATCCACGGCAACTGGTCGCTCGCGAACGGACGTCCTGATGGCAAATGGTGCGGCGTCGATGACGAGCTCGTCATGCTGCACGAGCTCGGTTGCTACGTCGATCTGACGTTCCCCTCTGCACCCGATCCGTGTCAGCCCGACAAGGTCAACCAGATCTACTGGCCGATCGGCGACCTGACGAAGCGGCGGAGCTACGCGCAAGGTGAACGCGCGCGGGTCGGCGCGAGCTACGACGATCGCTTGCTGATGATCACCGGCCCGCTCGCGTTTGCGCGCAAGGGCCTTGGCGTGCGGCTCGAGAACGGCGCACTCACCGGTAACGATCCGCCCACCGCGGCGCGCGTCGATACCTGGATTTCGCAGGGGATCCACATCGAGGGGCGCCCGGAGTGGACGTTCGTCAAGGTTCACACCCATGGCGCGATCGAGAAGACCGCCTCGTCGCTACTCGGCGAGGGTAGCCGCGTGATGCACGCCGCACTGCAGCGCTACATGCGCGAAGGTTGGAAGCTGCATTACGTCACGGCGCGGGAGATGTATAACGTCGCGCGCGCGGCGATGGATGGCGTGTTAGGTGAGCCCAGCGACTTCTTCGATTACATCGTGAAGCCGCCCCCCATTGCGTCGTAAACTATTCGTTGACGTTGCCCGCTAAACATCTATGGATTCGCCTCG
>DASUFX010000279.1:0-11100 GCA_036274355.1 Kofleriaceae bacterium
TGTCGCTTCGACAGGTTCTCGATCCGAAACACCTGGAGCAGCAGCGCGAGGATCAGCGGCTGCGTGCCGTAGACGACGGCTGCGAGCCCTCCCGAGACGCGCTCCTCGCCGATGTAGACGAGCGTGTACGCGGCAGCATCGAGCACGCCGGCAAGCACGAGATAGAGCCACGCGGAGCCGCGCGGCCACGGCCGAGCACGCACCGCGATCGGTAACAGGACGACGCTCGCAATCACGAAGCGCAACGCGACCGCAGCGAGCGTCGGGTACGCGCCGTCGCCGATGCAGCGACGAATCGCAAACCACGTGGTGCCCCAGATCAGCGCGCAGGCGACGTAGGCGGCTACAACAGCTCGTGACACGGACTGTCGCAGTGTCGCATCTTGCGGCGCTTACGACATTCGGTATGTTCGGTTCATGCGAACCATTCTGCTTGCGTCCGTGTTGGCGCTCGGCGCCGGTGCGGGCTGCTCCAAGACCGACAAAGCACCCCCCAAGACCGAGACGGCATCGGTGGCGAACCTGCCGACGATCACGGTCGATGAAGTCGATCAGAAGCTGGCGAGCGGGGACTGCGTGCCGGTCGATGCGAACGGAACCGAGACGCGCAAGAAGATGGGCGTCGTACCCGGCGCAGTGCTGCTGACCGACTCCGAGACGTTCCAGATCTCCGAGCTGCCGGCGGACAAGTCGAAGCAGCTGATCTTCTACTGCGCGAACACGCGCTGCGGCGCCTCGCACGAAGCCGCCGAGAAGGCGCTGACGGCTGGCTACACGAACGTGAAGGTCATGCCGGACGGCATCGCCGGATGGGTCAAGGCCGGCAAGAAGGTCCAGAACATCTAAGCGTTGCGCGAATCGTGCAGCGCAGCGACCGCGACAGCGACGCCCTGGTTTCGCGAGTCGCGCGCAGCTGCCGAGTGTGATCTTCGCGAATTTGCGTGGCACGTAGCGGCACCCCGGCTGCAAACTCGGTCGGCATGCGATTGGCGTGTCTCTTGGTGGCTCTCGCTGCCTGCGCGGTCATTTCGACCGAGCCCGGCGATGACGACGGCAGCGGCAGTGGGAGCGGCAGCGGCAGTGGGAGCGGCAGCGGTAGCGGCAGCAGCAAGATGGCCGTCTGTGGCCAGGAACGCGACTGCACGCCCGACGATAACGGCTGCGCGTCGTATCCCTACGAGAGCCTGCCATCGCGCTGCTACGACATCTGTTACCGCGGCAGGTGCTGCGAGCAGTACGAAGGCGCGTGGCACCTCGTCATCTACGACTGCGCACGCCCCAACTACGACGGTGGCATCGGCGACGCCGAGGGTATCGACGCGTTCTAGCCGAGTGTCAGCCGCAGACCGTCGACGAGCTTTGTCTCGGCGACGATGCCGAGCGCGTCGCGCAGCCGATCGACGCGAGCACGCGACTTGAGGATCTCACCCGCGCGGGCAGGTTGGTGCTCGATCGGCGAGCCGCCGCCGCACAGATCGACGATCGTACGGGCGAGCTCGAGCACCGAGATTTCGCAGCCCATGCCGACGTTCGCGACGAGCCGCGCGTTGCCGTCGGCGAGCGCAGCGGTGATCGCGCGCACGACGTCGCCGACATAGATGAAATCGCGCGTCTGTTGGCCGTCGCCGAAGATCGTGAGCGGCCGCCCTGCCCGCGCGCGATCGGTGAAGATCGAGATCACGCCCGAGTACGGGCTCGACGGATCCTGACGCGGGCCGTAGACGTTGAAGAAGCGCAGCGCTGTCGCCGGCACGCCGTGGACGTTCGCGTAGTAATCGAGCGCGAGCTCGCTCGCGTACTTGTTGATGCCGTACGGCGACAGCGGTTGCTTCGGTGCGTCCTCGCTGACCGGCATCTCGGTGACATCGCCGTAAACGGCGGCCGACGACGCGAACACGATTTTCTTCACGCCGCGCGCCTTCGCATAGTCGAGCACCTGCAGCGTGCCGCCGTAGTTGACCTCCGCGTCGCGCTGCGGATTGGCGATCGACTGCACGACCGAGACCTGCGCCGCCAGGTGAACGATGCGCCCGACGGGACCGTGTTGATTCGTGATTGGATCGAGCGCCGCGAAGATGCTGTCAGAGACATCGCATTCGACGACGTGCAGCGCAGGCGAATCGGCCCAGTTCGCGAGATTGGATAGCTTGCCGGTCGAGAAGTTGTCGAGCACGACGACGCGGTGGCCGGTCTCCATCAAGCGGTCGACCGTGTGCGAGCCAATGAATCCAGCGCCGCCCGTAACAACTGCGATCGGTAGAGACGTCACCTCCGCAGTTTACCTGCTAGCGTTCGCGCGGCATGCGAGCGATCCAGATCGAACGAATCGGCGGCCCCGAAGTCATGCAACTGGCGGATGTGCGCATCGGCGAGCCCGGGCCGGGCGAAGTGCGCGTGCGCCACAGTGCGATCGGCGTCAACTTCATCGATACGTACCAACGCAGCGGTTTGTACCAAGTTGCGCTCCCGGCGGTCCTCGGTTCGGAGGCAGCGGGCGTCGTCGAGGCAGTGGGCCCGGGCGTCACGCACCTCGCGGTCGGCGATCGCGTTGGCTATGCGGCGCGGACGCCGGGCAGCTATGCCGAGGCGCGCGTGCTCGACGCGACTCCAGTGTTCAAGCTGCCCGACGCGATCGACTTTCCGCGCGCCGCGGCGATGATGCTGAAGGGCCTGACCGTGCAGTACCTGCTGCGGCGGACACAACCGCAAGGCGGCCTGCAGGCGGGTGACATGATCGTGTGGCACGCGGCCGCGGGCGGTGTCGGCCTGATCGCGTGCCAGTGGGCGGCAGCGCTCGGGCTCGTCGTGATCGCGACTGCCGGCTCCGACGAGAAATGCGCGCTGGCGAAGCAGCACGGCGCGACCCACACGATCAACTACCGAACCGAGGACGTCAACGTGCGGGTCCGCGAGATCACCGGCGGGCGCGGCGTCAAAGTGGTCTACGACTCCGTCGGCAAGGACACCTGGGAGCGGTCGCTGCAGTGCCTCGCGCCGTTCGGCCTCATGGTGTCGTTCGGCAACGCCTCCGGCCCGGTGCCGCCGGTGAATCTCCTGACGCTGTCACCGAAGTCGCTGCACGTGACGCGGCCGACGCTCAACACGCACACGGCGAATCGCGCGGTCGGCGAGCAGATGGCGGCGGACCTCTTCGCGATGGTGACGAGCGGCAAGGTGAAGATCGAGATCGGCAGGAGCTACAAGCTCGCCGACGCGGCGCAGGCGCATCGCGATCTCGAAGCGCGCGCGACGACCGGCTCGGTCGTGCTCATCCCTTGAAGCCGTCGAATGCGATCCGGCCGAGCTGGCCGAGCAGCACGTCGAGCGCGACGCGGTTGTCGCCGCCCTCGGGAACGATCAGGTCCGCCCAGCGCTTCGTCGGTTCGACGTACTCGAGATGCATCGGCCGCACCGTCGCGTAGTACTGATCGCGCACCGACTGGAACGTACGCCCGCGCAGCTCGAGGTCGCGGCGGATCCGGCGCATCAGCCGGATGTCGGCGTCGGTGTCGACGAAGATCTTGATGTCCATCTGCTCGCGCAGGTTCGCATCGGAGAACACCAGGATGCCCTCGACGATGATCACCGGTGCCGGTACGACGCGGCGCTTGTCGGCGCGCCGGGTATGCGTCGCGAAGTCGTAGATCGGGACATCGACCGCTTTGCCGGCGCGGAGCTCGCGCAGGTGGTCGGCCAGCAGCGCGCTCTCGAGCGACGCCGGATGGTCGTAGTTGATCGTCGCGCGCTCGTCGGGCGGTAAATGACTCTGGTCGCGGTAGTACGCGTCGTGCTCGATCGTGATGCAGCGCCCCTCGGGCATCGCCGCTGCGAGCTTGTTGGCCACCGTGGTCTTGCCGGAGCCGGTACCACCGGCGATCCCGACGACGAGCGAACGTCCCATTGCCCGAGCTATCTCACATACTGATGCTGGCTGTCACGATGCCAAGCATCAACGACGTCATGTTGCCGCGCACGTGGACCGCGGTTTGCTGCCGCACGACCTCGATGCGGCCGACCGCTTCCCGATTCGTGTTCTCGAACAAATCGTCGAGCTGCGGCTGGATCCGGCGCTGTGCGGCGGTAGCGGCCGCATCGTTGTGCGGGTCCGCGGCGAGATCGAGCACGAGCCCCGTCTGCTCGACGCGAATCCAGCCGTAAATGTCGGTCCCGCGCGGCAGCGACAGCATCGACCAATCGTCGTTCGTGGCACCGTCGACGACCATCGAGATCGTGCGCGCCGCGGGCAGCGCCGCGAACGTCTTCTTCACCTTGTTGACCGGGCCGGCACCCTTCTTGACGAGCTTGTGCACGCCCTCGGCGTCGAGCTTCGTGTTGAGCGTGACGTACGCGGTGTGATCGTCGATGAAGTCGAGCCAGCCGTCGTCGCCGACTCGGTAGAGCTTCGCGCCGTCGGCACTGACGTGCGTCTTCACGGTGTCGGCAAAGCAACTCTCGACATCGCGCCGCCGCCAGCGCCCGCGCAGGATCAGCGTGCCCATCGGTGACTGCTCGAGGCCAGGCGCGCCGAACACGAGCCACTCGGCGTCCGCCGCGATGCCCTTCACGCACGGCGGCAACACGAGGCCGAGCGCGGCGACCTTGGGATGGCTGGTGATCGTGTCGAGCAGATCATTGGTCGCGCTGACGTCGCGCATCTCGCCGATCTGCACCGCGAACACGAGGCGCGTGTCGTTCGCGAGTTTCTGCACGGCGGCCGCGGCCTCGGCGCGATACTGCTGCGGCGTGAGCTTGTCCTCGACGAGCGAGAATGCTTTCGGCGTCTCGTTCGGCTTCGGCGCCCACGGATCCTTGCTCGCGTGATGCGCATCGTCAGGAACGACCGCGATGGCGCCGGCATCGTGCGCCACGGTTTTCGCCGGAGACGATTTCATCGCAACCCCCACCGCGATCCCCCCGCCCGCGAGCGCAGCGATCCCGAGCGCGACGAATGGCCAGCGCTTGCGCCGCGGCGGCTGCGTCGTTTGCTTCGCCGCTTCCGTCGGTGCCCACGCGAGCGGCGTTCGCTGCTCGGTGCGACCGCCCGGTGCGCGCCCGGGCGCGTTCGTCGACGAGACAGTGGCCTGTGCTCCCGAGCGAAGTCGCGCAGTCTCGGCCGCTTCCGGCTCCGTGGCGGTATCGCTCGCAGCTGTGCGCACGGCTTCAAGCAGCGATACGGCGCTCGGCGGGCGATTCTGCGCACGCGTCGACAGTGCTCGCCGAATTTCGACATCGAGCGCTTCTGGCACGTCCACGAGCTCGCAAAGTGCACGCGGCTGCAGACGCGCTTCGGGATCGGCAACGTTGTCCCATGGCAACCGTCCCGCCAGCATCGTGTAGAGCACGAGAGCGAGCTCGTAGACGTCGGTCGCAATTCCTGCGGGCTGACCGAAAAAGCGTTCTGGAGCCATATAGGCCGGCGTGCCGCGCACGCTGCCTTCTTGCGTGGTGGTCGATGCGGGCGCATCGAGATCCTTCGCGATGCCGAAGTCGAGCAGCACAGCGTGACGATCCGCCACCACAAAAACGTTTTCCGGTTTGAGATCGCGATGCACGAGGCCCTGGTCGTGAAGAGCCTGCACCGCAGAACACAGATCGCCGAACATCTCGAGCGCGCGTGCAGGCGGGAGGGCACCGCGCGCGATGACGCTCGCGAGCGTCTCGCCCTCGAGGCGCTCCATGGCGAGGTAGGGGCGCCCATCTGGCAGCTGCCCGACCGCGAGGACCTTCACCACCGACGGGTGCATGATCTGTTGCAGTCGCTGGGCCTCGATCAGGAACTGCGCGCGTTCTTTACCGGTGCCGACGAGACTCGGATGCAGCACCTTGAGCGCGACGCGACGTGGTCCCCAAGTTGCGTCGTATACAACGCCGCTTCCGCCCTCTCCGAGAATCGCCTGGATTCGGAACTCGCCAAGAACGGTGGGTTGCGTCGCTGGGTCCACGGAAGGGCCCCCTCACCATAACGCAGCTGGTCTCGGCCCGGGGGTTGCTACTTTCCTGCATGCAGCGGAGGACACAATGATCCGACTCGCATTAGCTGAAGACCACACCATCGTTCGTTGGGCCTTGCGAGAAGCCCTCAGCAAGGCCGACGACATCGAAGTTGTCGGAGAAGCCGGCACCGCGGCGGAGACGCTCGCGATGATCCAAAACGTCAAACCTGACGTCCTGCTTCTCGACATCACCCTGCCCGACCGCTCGGGCTTTGACGTACTCGCCGAGTTGCGCCAGTTAGAGACTGCGCCACTCGTCGTGGTGCTGACCTGGCACACCGAGCCCAGCTACGCCGCACGTGCGATCGCAGCTGGCGCCCACGGTTACGTCAACAAAGCGGTCGAGCCAAACGAGCTGCTCAATTCGATCCGTGCAGTCTCGCGTGGCGAGCAAGTCATCCCGCCAGGCGTCGAGCAATTGCTCGCGCAAGGCGATGGCCATCCTGCAAGTGCGCTGACGGCGCGCGAGCAGCAGGTCATGGAGATGCTCGCACGCGGCATGACAAACCGCGAGATCGCCGAGCATCTCGATATCAGCATCAAGACCGTCGATACCCATCGCGGTCACGTGCTGAAGAAGCTGGGCCTACGTAACAACTCCGAGCTCACTCGATTCGCAGTCAAGCACGGTTACGTGTCGCTCTAGTCGGATGGATGGCTCTCCGCCGTCCTCCGACTACGGTCGCACGGGCTGTACCCAGGCTTGCTTTCCGTCGTCACGAGTGACGACGGCGCGGACGTAACCCGTTCGCGGCACGGCATGCTTGGCGCTCGGTCCGTTCACCGTAGCGACCGTCTTTCCGTTCTCGATGAACGCGATCGTGTACTGGTTCTGCGTGCCTGGCGCGACGTCGACGACGAGCTCGTCGCCGACGCGTTCAGCACGTGACAGCGTCACACCGGTCGACGCGTAGAAGTGACCAGCCGCGAGCGCAGCGAGAATGGCGAGCGGGTCGCGGCGTGCCTTCACCATCACCCAGCCTCCGCCCGCGGGGTATTTCCCTCCGCCATCGGCTTGGTAGTCGTGCGCATCGTCGGTCGCTACGCCCCACAGCGTGAGCCCGCTGCCGAGCGCTGCGTCCCACAGCGACTCCGTCGACGGATGATTCGCATCGCCGGTATTCCATTTCGTGAATTGCTGGTTTGCGACCTCGACGAGCTCGGCGCTCTTGCCGATCGCGATCATCACGTCGGGGGTCATGCCCCAGTAGTACTGGGGATGATTGATCTGGATGAGGCTCGCGCCGAGGTCGTGCGCCGTCTTGAACGCGCGCTGGTAGAGCGTGGTGCGCAGCTTCTCGTGGTAGTCGGTCCACTCGAGCTTGCCCTCGGGCTTCGCCGTGACGCCAAGCCCGTTGACGTGAATGCGGCAGCGGTGGGATTCGTCGCCCGGCGGTTCGCAATCGTTGCGATTGTGGGTGAGCTCGATGCCCGGAATCACGATCAGCTTCGCGGTGCTCTCCGCATGGCTGACTCGATTGTGATCGGTGAGCGCGATGAAGTCGTAGCCATGTTGTTCATACCAACGGACAACGCTCTCGACGGGCTCGGTGCTGTCGCCCGACGGCGCAGCGTGGACGTGCGTCGTGCCGCGCAGCCAGACTTCGTCGGACGGCGGCGTCACCGCAGGGGCGGCGTCGACAGGAACGATTACCGCACGTGGCGCCGGCGGCGGCGCAGGTGGGCTCGCGCGGAGCGGCGGCGTATCGGGCGAGCCGCAACCGATGAGCGCGACGAGCAACAGGCGCTTCACGGCGCTGCAGCCTCGTCCAGCGCGGTTGCACCAGCCGCCGAGATGTTCGAGACCACGCCCCACGCCGACTTCTTCCATTGCTTGCGCAGTGCGAGGAACAACCCGAGGTTGTCGGTGAGCATGCGGCGCGCGATCGGCCGCACGGTGGTCAGATCCTTCTGCTCGTCGGGGTCGTCGACCATGTCGTGCACGATCGGCACGCCGTTGTGACCGACGCGCATCTTCCAGCGGCCAATTCGCATCGCGTGCGCGTACTCGTACATCGACGTGTACGACGGGCGCGGCCAACCCCGACCGACGCCTTCGGCGAGCGGCACGAGCGAATCACCCTGCGCGTTCGCGACGGCCGGCTGGCCGAGCGCGGCGAGCATCGTTGGCAAGAGGTCGACACCTTCGGCACCTTCCTCGACGATGGTGCCGCCGGGGAACCGCGATGGATCGTGGATGAGCAGCGGTACGCGGATCAGCGAGTCGCGCAACGAGCCGCCGTGGCCGCACCGCGAGTCCTCGAAGAACTCCTCGCCATGATCGGCTGTGATGATCAGCATCGTCTGATCCCAGATGCCCCACGACTTGAGTTGCTTGACGAGGCGACCGACCTGCTGATCGTGGTAGCTGACAGCGCTGTCGTAGATCGCGCGCAGTCGCTCGATATCTTCCTTCGGCGGGATGATGCTGCAGCCCATCCTGCCCGGCATGAACCCGAGGTCCTTCGCGGTGCCGTACTCCTTGAACGGGCCGTTGTACGGACCCGGCGAGTAGATGTCGATCCACGGTTTACGCGCGATCCACGGCCCGTGGGTGTCGATCGTGCCGAGGAACAAGAACGTCGATTGATCGCGATGCTTGTCGAGGCGAGCGAGTGCAGCGTCGACGATCTTCTCGCCGAAGATGATCCCGTTGATGATGCCCTTCTCGCGCATCATGTTGCGGTACTCGCGGAAGCCGCGGCCATACCCGCCCTCGGTCGTGACGAAGCCGTTGCCGGTGACGGCAGTCGTGAACAGGCCCGCGGCAGTGAGCTTCTCGCCGAGCGTCTCGAGCTTCTTGTCGATCTTCCACGTGCCGCCGACACCGGCCATCCGGACGTTGTGGACGGCTGGATAGACACCGGTCCAGATGCTCGAGTGACTGGTCTGCGATTCGTTGCCTTGCACGTAGTACTGGCGGAACACCACGCTCGATTTCGCGAGCTCCTCGAAGTTCGGCGTCTGCGCGCGTGCACCCGGCGTGAAGATCGGAAGCTTGTCGGCGCGTAGCGCGTCCATGACCCACAGGATCACGTACTTCGGCGGCTCGGCTTTCGGCAGCGTCTCTGGCGCAGGGCCGTGCAGCGTGATGCGTGGCTGCACGATCTTCGCGCGCGGGCAGTCGCGCGTCGTCAACGAGAGCCGCACGGTCTTGCCGGCAATGCCCGACAGGTCGACGCGTTTCTCGTCGGAGCCGAGCAAGCCACCGACGAAACTCTGATCGCCGGCGCGTGCACCGACTTGGATATGGCAGGGCTTCGCGACATCAGCGACGAGATGCGCGCCCTCGGGTATCGCGACGTACCAGGTCAGGCTCGCGTGCTCGTCGAGCTCGATCGTGTCGGCTTTCGCGTCGAACGTCGCCGCGGCGAGCGGATTCTGATCGCCCGGCGGCTTCACCGCGCCGACGCGAATCCACGAGAAGCCGACCTTCGACTTGCTCTTGCCCGTGGTCTCGAACGCGATCACGTTCTCGCCCGGTTTGATCCACGCCTTCTCGATCGGAAACGCGATCGTCTGCCAGCCCGCTTCGAGCTTGATCTGCGCGAGCTTCTGCTTGCGGCCCTTGTTGCCGTTGACGCGCACGAGCAGCGACTGCTTGGCGTCGGCAGCGTTGACGCGCGCGGTGATCTGCGTCGGCGCGGGCTGCTCGGGAATGATCGGTACTTCGATCGCCGCCACCGCATCGGCGAGCGCAGCGCGTTCGTTGCCCACCGTCGCGCCGAGATGCCAGTGCACCGCCGGTACGCCAAACCGCGTGTAGCGCGCGAAGCCGACGTTCGTGGCGTCGAGCACAAGGTCACCGCCATCGACGCTGCGATGTGCGGTATGCCGGTTGTCGACGAGCTTCCACACCGTGTGCTCGGTGCGGGCAGGCTTCGCGGGCGTCGCGGCGGCCGCATCCGCAACCCTGGCGGCAGTAACCGCTTCGGTTGGCTTGCCGTGCGGCCCTGCGTCGTGGGCCTCGGGCGCATGCTTCTTGCTCGTGCATGCCGCGAGCAGCACGAGGAGGGATCCCCACCGCATCGTTAGGTTATAGCGTGATGCAGAGCGCGCTGCTCGCCGTTCGAGAGTCGTTGGCGATCTTACGGTTACCCGACAACGAGCTGGTTGATGATCGTGCAGTCTTCGCCGTCGATGCGCATCGCAATCGCGACCGCATGCTCGGCTGCCACCTCGTTTGCCGCCGACCCGGTCAACGTGATCGTCTTCGCAGCCACGAGCACTCGCAGGTTCGTGATCCCGCCGGCGGACTCGATCGCGTCCTGGATCGAGAGCGCCTTCGCGCGTAGGCGCGTCGCCGCCGCGATGCCCGCCAACATCGCGGGATCTGCAGGGGCACTACCGCGCGTGTCGGGCTCGAAGCCGAGCTCCTGGGCGAGCGGCAGAATGTCCGGCGGCCAGACGAGTGACATGCCCGACGCCGAGAGCGGCACCTCAGCCCATTGCCGCTTCGCGAGCATGATCTCGTCGTCGACGTACTGCTGCTCGGCGCTCAGCTCGCGGAATCGCTTCAGGCGCCGCAAGCTCGCTTCGAGCTTCATCCACGCAGTCACGCGGCGAGAATAGCGCGGCCGTCGTCTGTGTCGCGTCGCCCGGGGCACCGAACCGAAGCGACGGAGATTCTCGCGCACGCCCTAGAATTGAACCGCCAAGACGCCGAGGCCGCCAAGATCGGAGATCGATCTTGATCGATCTTGATTACGCCCTGCACGCACGATCGCCACATCGAACGCGGGCCGGTGCGCGTGCTCGACTCGGGCGCGTGCTCGACTCGGGCGCGCGCTCGACTCGGCGCGTGTTCGACGCGGGCACCTGCGAGCGGTCCGTGCCGAAACCTCGTTCTTCTGGGCTTGGCGTCCGCGTCGCCTTGGCGGTTCAACTCACCGGCGCGTTGGTGGCGGCGATTTGGCGGTTCAGCCCGCTACTGCTTCTTGTCGTCGCCCTTGAGCTTCGCGAACGGATTGTTCGTGAAGCCCGAGACGCCCCAGCCCTCCGGTGGCGGGCCGTCACGGCGCGGACCCCGATCGTCGCGGCGCGGGCCACGGTCGTCGCGCGGGCCACGATCATCGCGGCGCGGACCACGACCACCACCGCCGCCGCC